>CAMBDN010000279.1 GCA_945865355.1 Legionella genomosp. 1 | reverse complement strand
ATTCCGATAATTCAGTCGGAATCCAGTTGTAACGCGGCTTCATCTAGGTGGCTCCCCAATTTTTATAAACTTTGCACCTGGCACATGATACAGCAGACAACCCTTATCAGCACTGACTTTAAAGAAAATTAGAAACTAGCAACGATGTGGTATTTTGATCAAAATACGCTGATAATGCGGGGCCAATTACTTTGTCTCTTGCCATGATGATTGAGCCTTATTTTTTTTGAAATACACAACTCAGATTATCCCATAATTTACGGTTGAAAAGCAAACTTTGAAACAGTTAGCTCCTTTTTTATATAAAAATCGGCGTGGTTGTAATTTTAGTTACAATCCGTCCTTAAAAAAACCAGCTCAAGATGCGTTTATCCTAGGTCTGTGTCATACTTTCCCTATTTTTTCGCGTAGCCTTTATGTTTGGGAGAGCATTTACGAATGAAGTATGGTGACCTTCGCGATTTTATCGCCCAACTAGAAATTCGAGGCTTGATAAAGCGAATTGACTATCCTGTATCGCCAAATCTCGAGATGACAGTAGTTAGTGATAAGGTACTGCGCGCAGGTGGACCTGCCTTGCTGTTTACTCGTCCGCAAAACCATACGATGCCCGTACTAACAAACTTATTTGGCACAGTGGAACGAGTGGCCTTGGGTATGGGTGAAGAAACTATCCTAGCGCTACGTGAAATCGGTAAATTACTAGCCGCATTAAAAGAACCAGAACCACCTAAAGGTTTTAAAGATGCATTTAGCAAGTTACCGTTGCTGAAACAAGCGCTCAATATGGCCCCTAAAATGGTCAGTAATGCCCCCTGTCAAACGCACGTTTGGGAAAAAGATGATGTTGATTTAACCAAGTTGCCTATACAAACTTGTTGGCCCGGGGATGTTGCACCCTTGATCACGTGGGGGTTAGTCACCACAAAAGGCCCATTACAAACACGTGAAAACATGGGGATCTATCGCCAGCAAGTATTGAGTAAAAATAAACTCATCATGCGTTGGCTCTCTCACCGCGGTGGTGCTCTTGACTACCAAGCCTTTCAACAAGCCTACCCAGGCGAACGCTTTCCGATTGCCGTTACCTTAGGCGCTGATCCTGCCACCCTATTAGCAGCGGTAACCCCTGTTCCTGATACCCTCTCAGAATATGCCTTTGCCGGCCTGCTGCGCGGTCAACGAACTCAACTCACTCGCTGTATTGGCAATGATTTAAATGTACCTGCCAGTGCCGAAATTATCCTAGAGGGTTATCTAGAACCTGGCATCGAAGCACCTGAAGGACCCTATGGCGATCACACGGGTTATTATAATGAGGTGCAATCTTTCCCTGTTTTCACTGTAGAACGAATGACCCACCGTGATAAGCCAATCTATCACAGCACCTATACGGGTCGACCACCCGATGAACCCGCTATTCTTGGCATGGCATTAAACGAAGTGTTTATCCCATTATTACAAAAGCAATTTCCTGAAATTGTTGATTTCTATTTGCCACCGGAAGGCTGCTCTTACCGCTTGGCGGTAGTCACTATTAAAAAACAATACCCCGGCCATGCGAAACGAATCATGATGGCGGTATGGTCTTTCTTAAGACAGTTTATGTATACCAAATTCGTCATTGTTTGTGATGATGATATTGATGCACGCAACTGGCAAGATGTGATATGGGCAATGACTACCCGAATGGATCCGCTGCGAGATACAGTGATGGTCGACAATACACCGATCGATTACCTGGATTTTGCTTCTCCAGTCTCTGGGTTAGGCTCTAAAATGGGCATGGATGCCACCAGCAAATGGGTTGGAGAAACTCAACGCGAATGGGGTAAACCCATCACCATGGACGAAGACGTCCTCCAACGAGTTAATGGTTATTGGCATCAATTAGGGATATCGAAATGAGTGACAAACTGATCCATGCTGACATAGAGAGTATTACGCCACTCACTGATAGCATCTTGCAACTCATTTTAACGCCCCATGAATATATTGATTATCAAGCAGGCCAGTATTTACAAGTTATCTCGCACGATGAAGCGCTCTGTTATTCGATCGCCAATGCTCCATTAGGCTCACATAAATATGAATTGCATATAAGACACTGTCCCGACAACCTTAAAAATCAACAATTACTTGCCGATATTAAACAGAAAGGGGCCGTTACTATCCGTTTACCCTTGGGTCAATGTGATTTAAGTCACTTACATCCGAAAAAACCCATTTTATTTATCGCAGGCGGCACGGGATTTGCACCGATCAAAGCAATGATTGAACAATTACTAGCAGACGGCGAACCACGCTCATTCGAGTTATTCTGGGGAGCTCGTTCACAGAGCGACCTGTACATGGATGATAAAGTATCGCAATGGCAAGCCCATGTACGTCATTTTCAGTATTACTCACTGTTATCAGAAACCAGCAAAGACACGCTAGCATCCACGGTGCTCAGTCGGCATCAGCGGGATCTCCACGACTGGCAAATTGTAATGAGTGGACCTTTTGATATGGTGTATGATACGCGCGATCAATTATTAGCCCATGGGGCACAACCAGAATACCTGTTCTCAGACGCATTTGAGTCGGAGTAGGAACAATGATTACTCACTGCCCCCTCCACGGATCCGGACAAGCGCTACTAACGCATCCGGCTCTTGCCTTAGGTGATGACGCCCATGCGTATTAAAGGATATGGATGATAAACTTCAGGTTTAGGCAACCATCGATCAACCAGTCGAGTCATTCGGTTCCAAGTGAGGCGACTTTTCCTCTGGCCTCTGCGTTTTATTGCATGATGCCAGTATCGCCCTACCTGGAAGCGGAACGCGCACAGTGCTGGTTCGTTGCTGTGTACACCGAAATATCGATTGTACCCACCAACCACCGCTTTGAGCCATTTCCCTACTTCTGGAATTGGCTGATGCATGCGTTTTCTCAATTCGACTTTGATTTCCTTCAGCTTTGCTCGCATTCTCTTGCGGACCGATTTGCGGATCACCACAAACTTACCGTTGCTGTGCTTCTTCCCCACAATGTGGGTGAACCCAAGAAAATCGAAACTCGCAG
>CAMBDN010000278.1 GCA_945865355.1 Legionella genomosp. 1 | reverse complement strand
TAGTCATTGTTGGTGTAGTAATGTCATTTCATCTACGCTCATTCAACGACAAACTGTAAACAGTTAATTGCTCGTGCTATTGGGGACAAGTATGATTCTTGCTGAGGCAACGATTAGTTAAAAGTATGATTTTTACATGAGGCAATACGAGTGGGTAATTATAATTGTCGCTCATCAGAGCCAGCTATTGCCCTTTGTGTAATCAAGAAGGGCGGCTTTCACCATTGATATTTGTACTGCATTAATGTTGAGATCGATTGATTTGATGCTATCCTCTATGACTCTCATTTCCTTTTTATCGCTTGATGTTTGAAAATTGTGGCATAGTTCATGTGAGTCACAATTCGTTTTAATTTGCACATCGTCTACTAGAAGGCTAAATTTTAGGTCTTTTACAACCATGTTGCGTAAATGAAGTAGTTTTTCGTTCGTCATTCCATGAAAATCGATGTTCAGTAGTTTGGGCATCTGTTCATGGAGAAATGCTGCATTTCCTGATTGTAAAATTGCAATCACTGCGTGCTTGTTATCACAATTCTCAAAGGCGTCCAATTTTAATTGGCTATTTGTATGATGATTGAATTTTTTCAGAAAATCAGTTAAATTTTTAGTGAGCATTTCCATTGTTTGGGAGTTAAGCGCATTCAAGTATCTGCCCACTTTCTCTTGATTTTTTTCAATAATATCAAGAGAGCGCTGCTTAAATACTTCTGCTTTAAACGCTTCTAAAGCATATTCCTCTCTTACAGCAGGTAGAGAATCGGGTGGTAAATCGCGGCTGTATTGTTTAATGACCGTATCTCTTGTATATTTTTGTGTATCTTTTATGCCTGCCGTACCTTCTTGTTTGTACAGCCAATCAAGCAAGCTATCAATGTTTTGTTGCTTATAAATGCTGACATATAGTTCATTTTCTAAGAATGCGGTAATAAAGCCACTTCCGGTTTGATAATGTGGTAAATATCGACTATCACCATGATAATAAGTCGTAATATTGTTAGGAGGTCGTTCGCCAGTATGAGGATCTGTACGTTCTATTTTTAGTACCTCACCACGCTGTCCTCTAGACGTTGGAAATCGTGAGCGCAAATGTTCATTAACTTCTAAGGCTTTAATGTCTTCTTTTAATTGGGGAAATATGAGTTCACCTATTTTTCGAGTATAATTAGTTACTGCTTTTTCATATTCCTTTGTATCTTTGATACTCATCATACTGTGTGGAATTTCTGCACCGATATATAAAATATCATTGGTATAAAATACACGAATGCGTGGTGGCCTAATCAGATCCCAACCGAATTCTTTTAGGGGAGCTTGCCACTCGGTATCATCTAGTGAAACTTGATTAACTTTTAATACCTCACAATAGACAGGGTCAATTTTGAAGGTGACCGTACCGTGAGTGGGCGTAACTGTCATTAGAGCAACATCCGACGTTAAATTTCCCTCAGGTGCTTGTGACTCTATATCGGTTTGATCGGCGTAGATAATTTCATCCTTTTCTTCATTGCCTCTAAGCGCTCCAGTGGCAACATGAATATGGATATTCTGAGTGTCACATCGTCGTCGGAAATCCCCAGTGTTGACGCATTTTTATGTAATATTTTTTGCACTTGCTCAGTAATTGGAGGCGGTGGTAGGGTCTGATCCATAGCATCCTTTGGTTTAAAATCCTTTGGGTCTAAAAGATCCTTCTGAATTAATAGAGGCGCATTATCTACGGAATTTTGCTCTATCGATTTTAAAAGAAGGAGTTGTAAGTCTCTGATTTGAATCTGGGTAAAAGGTTTGGGTGAAAAAACTCGGTCATCACCCATTTGAAATACTGGTTTTTTTCGTTGTTGGGTTACTGGATCAATTTGGACAAATTGACGCTCAAAGACTAGCGGTTCCATGTCTTTTGGTTTTACACCTTCGTTAATTAATAACTCACCTTACGCACTGATCCTTGCCTCATAGCTAAAATCCATTAAAATTCGCCTCCTGGTTTTAGGGAGGGATAGCATGGACATGCTTGATATTTATACTGACTATCTGATTTGTCAAAACAAATATGCAACTGCAACTGGTTTGTCAGATATGGTTGATGGTGAATTTTCACACGATAAAGTAACTCGGTTTCTTCGAGAGGAGGATTTCGATTCAAAAATGCTGTGGAAATATGTTAAGCCAGCTGTTCGCGAGCGCGAAACTCAAAACGGTGTTCTTATCCTTGATGATTCGATAGAAGATAAACCGTACACCGATGAAAATGATGTGAACTGCTGGCATTATTCTCATGCCAAAGGAAATGTTGTGAAAGGCATTAATTTCCTTTCGTGCATGGTTCGCTACGATGATTTCAGTTTGCCAATTGGTTACGAAATCATTAAAAAGGACATCCAATACTGTGATATCAAAACGAAGCAGCATCGGAGAAAGGCAACGGTAAATAAAAACCAGCACTTCCGCCAACTGATTCAGCAAGCATGCACCAATCATGTCTTGTTTGAATGGGTGTTGGCGGACAACTGGTTTGGCTCCAAAGCCAACATGGCGTTTATTCATGATGAGCTTCAGAAGTCGTTTATCTTTGGAATTAAATCTAACCGCACGTTAGCTTTATCAGAAAACGACGCCAAAAACGGTCGGCATCAACAAGTGCGATCGCTTGAGCTAGAAGACGATGTCGTTTACAAAGCATGGCTTAAAGGCCTTGCTTTTCCCGTGCAATTACTCAAAAAGGTTTTCAAAAACGAAAACGGAACCACGGGTACACTCTATCTGGTCTCGAATGATATGCACTGTTCTGCCGTACGTCTTTATGAAGTCTACCAAAAACGGTGGCGAATAGAAGAGTTTCACAAGTCAATTAAGCAAAATGCTAGTTTAGAAAAATCACCAACCAAGAAAGTAAAAACACAATGCAATCATGTGTTCGCTTCTATGATTGCTTACTGCAAGCTTGAAATGCTTAAATTCAAAACAGGGCTTAATCACTTTGCTATTAAATATAAATTGATTGTTCGGGCAAATCAGATCGCGATGCAGGAGTTAAAAAACCTGGCCTGTTAATGAATCTGTGCGTAAGGTGAGT
>CAMBDN010000277.1 GCA_945865355.1 Legionella genomosp. 1 | reverse complement strand
CAAGGAAAAAACATCGATGTACGCTTTTGATAATCGATGTATTTTTGCCCCCTGGACTCCACAGAACCTCGCTCCGTAAGGGGCCCGGTGAGCTGGGTAAATATTAAATATAATACCAAAGGTGAGACAATTCCAAGGTATCCGTTATTGGTTTGAAATGCAAAAAATGTAAAACCTAACCACGTTAACCAATCAAAAAAATAATTAGGGTGCCTTGAGTAATTCCATAAGCCTCTATCGCATACGCTACCCTTATGACGAATTTTGAATCGATAAAGTTGTAAATCAGCTACCGTTTCACCAAGCACCCCAACGAGGACCATAATAATGGCCATCATATCAAGGATAGTCAGACTGGAATGGTTTGTATTGCTAATAAAATAGAATAAAAATGAAATAATATAAATTAATAAGGCCTGCAATTGGAAATTAAGAAAAAAACCCAAAGCATGATTTATTTTCCAGTTATTGCTGAGCTCTGTATAACGCTTATCTACATGGCCTTGAAGAATTCTGGTGTACCAAAGATACCCTGCTAATCGTAAGGCCCATAATAAAAGAAGAGCGCCAACCACAGCAGTGCGTTGTGTTATTGGCACCGTCCCCAAGTAAATTGACCCTGAAATCAAAAGCCCGATTGACCAAGAAGCATCGACAACAGAGGGATTTTTTAGGACTCGATAAATCATCCAAACGAAGCACATTTGTAACACAAGATAAAAAAAGACAATGGCGATAACATTCATTTTATACTCATAATTTTTTTATAACAGTACACAACAAAGGGAAGCAAAATAAGCCATATTGCTCCTATTAAAAAGCTCGTTTTATAGCCATATGGAAAAAATGCCGCTCCCATTTTCACGCCAATTGCATAGGCTAAAGCAAACCCTGCGAATGATAATAGTCCTAATAGCGTAAAATGATTAAAAAGTTTGTACAGCGTAGCATATAGAATAACCGTAAAGCTTATCCAAATCGTTACCATCCAAGGTGAGGTAACATAGGGAGCAAATGGATTTGCTGCATAAATAATAACCCCTTTGAAAATTAATAGGCTATCAATCAGGGTGCTGAAAAAAACAACCAATCCTATTAAATACCAGAGCCCTCGAGTATTATGTTGAATCTTATATTGCCAATAGACTTGCAATAATACACAGACGATAACAACGAAGGAGCTTAACCACGCCTACCCACGAGCTGCTAGTGTGAGGCAAGAAAACCAAGCCACATAGTAAGCGATGGAGTGAAATAAATAATGAAATTTCGTCATGCTCTTTTACGCCACAATGCATGGATATCACTAATGTAATGACTTTCAAAACCTGCTGCTGAATAACAAAAATAAAATTGCCACATCCGAATAAAACGCTCCGTCATTCCTTGAGCAAGAATGACCTCTTTATTGGATAATAATTTCTGATGCCAATCATTTAATGTAGCTACATAATGTTTGCCAATATCTTCAAACGATATCAATTGCATTTTTGTTTGGGTGGCAATTGATTGGGATATGGAAAAAACAGAAGGCAAGCATCCTCCGGGGAAAATATATTTCTTAATAAAATCAACTTCATCCTTTGCTGCTTCGTATGCTTGATCATTAATCACAATGGCCTGTAAGAAAAACAACCCTTCGGGCTTAATTAACTGATTGCATTGGTGAAAGAAGGCATCAAAATATTTATGCCCAACAGCTTCAATCATTTCAATGGATACCACTTTATCGTATTGACCGGATAATTTACGATAATCAAGGTTCAATAATTCAATTTGATGCTCTAATCCTAGTCGTTTAATTTTTTCTTTGACAAACGCATGTTGTTTATTAGAAATTGTTGTTGTAGTAATTTTACAGCCGTATTCTTGGGCGGCATAGACAGCAAAACCGCCCCATCCCGTGCCAATTTCTAAAAGATGATCGCCAGGCTTTAATTCTAATTTATTACAAATGCGTTGAATTTTTTTCTTTGCAGCCTCATCCAGGCTAATATTCGAGGGTTCATATAATGCGCAGGAGTACATCATGGATGGGTCAAGAATTAATTCAAAAAATTCGTTCCCTAAATCATAGTGAGCTAAAATATTATCTTTGGCTCGTTGGATGGTGTTTTTATTTAATTTATAACCAATGGTCCGCGTCCAGCTTAAAAAACGTGCCAGAGGGCTTTCTATATTATTAAATAGTGCGTCATTTTTTATAAATAGCTCGATTAATTTTTGTAAATTATCTGTATTCCAATCTCCATCGATATAACTTTTACCTGCACCCACTGAGCCTTCTAATAGAATTTTTTTATAAGCGCGAGGATGAATGATATTAAGAGTAGCGCTTGGCCGCTCAAGTTCATTCATATCCCGGAATACATAATGCTCATCACCGTCATTAAGCTGGATTGTGCCTTGTTGAATTTTTTTTAATACGTTTAGAATGATTTTTTTTGATAGGGCCTCACCCCTCTTAACTTTCGCATGATTCTCAATCATTTATTTATTTCCTTTTATCCGTTTGGGATGGGCGTGAAAGGGCACCCCCTTTATCAATAATTTTAATGCCTGCCAATAAATGGCCGCTGCCACTTTATAAGTTATCAGAGGATATTGCCTAAATACTTTCTTAAATACTGTTTCTTTTTTAGCGGAGGCTGTAAGGATGAGTGTTGCATCAAAGTCTTTTTTTCCATCAATATGATTTTCCATATGAACAATAATTTTTTGTTTATTTAACTTAAGATTAAATTGATACGTATAATTCATGTTCATAAAGGGAGACACATGAAGCTCTTTTTGAAATTGAAAATCGTATGCACCATTCTTGGGTCTAGATGAACTTGCTAGCACGTAGTTATGTTTGTCCCCCCAAGGAGTGTTAGTGACCTCAAGAATCAAATAATCTAAATGTTGATGGGTTTCATCAAAAATAAAATACAAACTGATAGGATTAAAGCAATAGCCAAGACATGAAAGATGGGTCAATAAATATATTTTTCCCTTTGGGTAGGTATCAAATTTTGCAACAATAAGTTGCCTTACATAATCATCCAGAGTTATCTCAGGATGACTCAGATAGTTTAT
>CAMBDN010000276.1 GCA_945865355.1 Legionella genomosp. 1 | reverse complement strand
GAACCCTTATAAACCAACCGTGTAGAAGGAAATACAATTCGTGGGCGAAAATTAGATTTTCGAATCCCGTTTAGAATGTTTAACAGTCCGATTTCATTTACTTTGACGAACTTCCCATAGCTATCAAAACCGTCATACGTTCCAGTTATTCCTGCAAATATAAATACAAAGTCAACATTCCAGTCGATACCCTGAAGGGACATGCTATCTGATATATCAGTAACCTCATAGTTGATTATTGGGTTCAACTGTTTGTCTTGTACATCGAAGGCCAGAACGTCATTTTTTGCCTGCAGGAGAAAGTGGACTAGATGGCGCCCAATATAACCATTAGCTCCAAAATCTATACATCTCTTTTCTTCTAGCTTAGCGATCACAAGATTTCCTTTCATTAATTGTTAGACGAAACTCCACAGGCGCGCTCATGAACCAAAAATTCAATCCATCGTTAAGCATGTTGGTGATTTTTTATAAGATCTAGCGAGTGGCTTTGGAGGAGAATATCAGAATAATGTTTTTCCCTTTTTTCTTGTTTATCAATAATTAGATAAAATATTTCGAATGCTCTTTCGAAATGGTTATCACGTTGAGCTTGAATTATTTCAGTTCCATTATTTGTTTCAAGAATAATCTTTGGACTAAAATCCGGCCGCGGCGTAAACGCTCTGTCCGCAGTTATTTTTCCTTTTGCACCCCATATTTCATAACTGCATTGATAAAAATTGTCGAAGCCGAAGGCAAGCGATGCACCTAATCCATTTGAGTTAGATAGAAATGCGCTGCCATAAGTTGCGGAGCCTTTTTTAGGGTCATTAAAAAGCGTCGCTCCATCAACTTTTAAACTGTCACCAAGAATAAAATGGGCTGCTCGCAATGGGTATCCAGCGGCATCCAGTAGCACACCGCCACCTAAGTTTTGATCGTACCTGAAGTTATCATCCGGTAACGGCGGAAAGCCAAATGAACTATGAAAATGACGTATTTCGCCAATTGCGCCACGCTTTAATAAATTAAAAACCTGCTGGTGTTGGCTGTGGTATTGAAACATAAAGCCCTCCATCAGCGCCAAGCCCACATCCCGCGCATTGGAAACCATTTTTTCGGCATCTGAATAACACGAAGAAATCGATTTTTCCGCATATACATGTTTACCAGAAAGAAGCGCTTTATTGATCCATTCTTTATGCAATCCAGTTGGCAGGGGAATGTACAGAGCATCAATATTTTCTGCAGAAACCAGACTATCGTACCCAACGTATGAGTTACAGTTGAATTCTTTGGCAAACTCCGCAGCTTTATCAGCACTCCGACTTGCAACACCTACCAACTCGAAGCAACTGTCGAGATTTTTAATGGCGGGGATTACAAAACGACGCGCAATATTTGCACAGCCCAAAATCCCTATCCTAATTTTTTTTGTCATGGCAGCAATAAAGTTTTTAGGCTTAAGTTTAGAACGAGATCGAAGAAATCAGGCTACGCGCCGCAATGTTGACATAGTTGTTAAACATGATAAATGATGATAGCTGATTCAGGGTCATCCAACAGTACTTGTTGGGTACATCGTTTGCAAAGTCACTACCAACTTCAACAATCATATTTTTGTTTTGCTCTTTGAAGAATCGGCCGCCTTCTTCGCTTTGCATCGCCGAATACCATATGTCCTCCTGCCGGGCATTGAGAACCTCACTTATGAAGGGCACTGTATATTCGTTGTAACCGGTTCTATAATTTCCAGTTAAGCATTGCACAGTAGGTGCGAGCTCTATTTAGTCGAAGTTACCAGCTTCTAGTTTTGCCTGAGCGAGAAAATGGTAAACGCCATTAATCGGTTTAACTATGAAGGCTGTGAGGCCTTCTTGGGCAGGCTTTATCATTGGCTGATCCCAGCTTACGACCTCGCGGTTTCCGATTTCGACATTCACTCCAATAACTGAAAAATATTTATCGTCTTTTTGCCTGATAGACATGCCATCGTATTCCCAGTCAAGCAATTCATTTAATGGTTTACTTTTTACTGATAATTCGTATTGAGATTTGAGCGTCGTTATCCATGAAATTATTTTGTTAAAGTCATTCAGGTAAATTTCGTTATTAAGCATAGAGTTAAATAAACACTCATTAATCCGATGACCTTTACTAAATGCGGAAAAAAAATTAAGGGTATTTGTGTCATATGAGCCAAAAGGGATGCCTGAAATGACAGTTCTTGTATCCATATTAACTACATTGTCATATTGTATAAGCTCCTTCAACTGTCCTAAAGTTACCCATATAAAATTTTCAGGAACATCTAATTCTTCACATTCTAAAATCTCAACAATTATATTCCGGTTTCTTTTTCGCAAGAACCGCCCACCCTGTTCTGACTGCAACTGGTCAAGCAAGGTAATTACCTTTTTTTCACCATTAAAATACTCTAAGAATAATGGCCTTTTCCCTTTGTGAGCTTGAGTATAATTACTTTTTGTTGCCTGTAGTGTTGGTGATATTTGGACGGTGTTTAAATTACCGGGTTCAATTTTAGCCTGCATCAGAAAATGCAAAATCCCTTTTTTTTTCATCGCCAATATTCCGAGATATCCTATTTCAGGCTGGTTTATTATTGGCTGCTCCCAGTTTGTTAAACTTGTCCAGTTGGTTTCAACTCGAATCCCTTCGATGGAAAAGAATTTCCCACTTTGATGTACGACGTTACCCGTTTTTTTATCAAAGCTCCATAGCCGCAGCTTATCAAGTGGAATTTGCTGTAATCGAGTATTGACTTCTTTATTTTTTAACTCAATCCATGAAATAATTTCAGAGTTGGTTGTGATTTCAGAATCTCTAGCCAGTGCTGACTTAAAGAACTCTGTTTCAATTTTATTACTATTGATTAACATTGCTTAAATCCTTTTAAATTTTTGCGGTAAGGTTGCAGTTCAGCTTCAAAGTAATCAGCGAAAACCCGATAAATACAGGAGTCATTCCTGAATAGCCTACCCGAAAACTTGCTTACAGAAAAATCTTGTGCCCGGCAGATGAATGCTGTGCGGTCACGAATTTGGCTGATGCTCTGCGTCATCGCGAACAGCTCTACCA
>CAMBDN010000275.1 GCA_945865355.1 Legionella genomosp. 1 | reverse complement strand
TATCAATACGTTGCGATACAACTTCAAGCGACTTTATATCCAATGGAAGGGTGATTTGACTCATTATTTCCGCGACATTTTAATTTAGATGCCGCATTCTAACCCTTATCCAGCGCGGGTTCTACTACCTACAGATGCGCAGAAGAGCCTTAATTTTTTATGTTTGGCAGATTGATGCCGTTCAATGAGATCAATATCATTGTATCGATCGGTAATAGCACTTGAGCTATGGCCTGCATCATCGCGTACATGTGCAACAGGGCGCCCGCGCATGTTGATATCATCCGAAATACCCGTATGGCGCAACCAATGAACCGTTGCTGATTCAAAACTATCAGCCTCCGTTAAAAACCCCATATTCCTTAAATTATGTATGGTATTATCAAAGCACTCTTGAACCAAACGACGAATGTGTCTTGAGCTAGTCATTGCACCTATGCCTTTATCCTTGGGCAATAATGGGCTTTGATCATTCATTGAGGGGAGGGGGGTTGACTGCATACTAACACGATATCGCTTGAGTGCTGCAAGCATATCATCAGGTACAGCGATATCCCGCATTTTGTTGCCTTTCCCTACCGTCTTAAACCACCAGAACCCTTGGCTATCTTGATAAAAATGACGCATTTCAGGCGTCCAACGATCGTTTGCACACAGCTCGGAGATACGCAAGTACAACAAATAGAGTGCGGAAATAATAAATAGGGTCCTTTCATGCTTATCAGGCGCATTTGTTGCCATGTCTTTAACTGTATCAAGACAAGTTTGCCATTGCTTTTCACTCAAGCGCATCACTTGAGCTTGATGTTGATTTTTTTGTATATACTTGCTTTTTTGTTTAATCAAAGTAATGGGGTTAATGGATACTTTTTCCTCTAAGGCCAAGTAGTTATAAAAACTGCTCAGCACCGTAAAAATCTCACGAATTGCTTTTTGTGATAATTGATAGTCTTGTTTATTGGGCTTCAGTCCATTTTTATGATCAATTTTACTTACAGTGGCTACAAATGGGCGCCACTCAAGGTTGGGGATGCGCTCACCGTTACGTGTAATGAATCGTGATACTTTTTTAAATCCAATCCATGATTTTGGTGGGTTGAGACAAAATTGCATGTAGTTTTCAATATCTTGCCGTTTTAAATCCAGTAATGATTTTTTCTCAATCAACCAAGCCCATTGGATTGATCGTTCAATTTCTCTGCGATACGCCTCAAATGTAGCCTTGTTATTATCATATTGTTTTAGGTAATCCAATACACAACTCAGATCATAGGGCGCAAAAGAGGGAGGTACAAATGTTTGCCAGTTTTTTTCTTTAAGATGCTCATAAGTGTCGATCAATGGTTGTGGTATAGGAAATGGTGTTTTTGACATCATTGATCATCATTGTTTTTTTCTAAACTATCTAAATCTTCCAGCGTATGTAATATTTCATCCTGCAACTCTTGTGGATCTGGAAGTTTACCAATGAAATCTTTAGGTAATATTTTTGATAATTGAATTTCGGCAATGCCAACCGGCTTATGAAGATCACGTAAAGCATAATCTACTTCAATAGAATTACGATTTGTGCAAAGTATCAACCCAATTGATGGATTTTCATCAGGCTGTTTAACATAGTCATCTAATAGCCCTAGATATAAATTCATTTTGCCCGCGTATTCCGCCTTGAATTTTCCGCCTTTCAATTCCACGCAAAAAAGCGAATGAAGGATCCTATTGAAAAATAAGAGATCAATATAATATTCATTATCTTTTGCTACGATACGGTATTGGTTTCCAATAAATGCAAACCCTTTGCCTAACATCATAATAACTTCTTTAATTCGACTAACCATTTCGCTTTCAATTTGTTTTTCTAAAAGCGCTTTTGATCCTGCGAAAGGCTGTGTAACCTCCATAAAATAACTGGCTTTAAGAATATTATCAGCCCTTGCTGCTAATGGTGGTGGTAATGTTAATTCAAAATTGTGTTTTTTGTCATGGATACATTCACGTTCGTAGGCTTGTGATTTAATTTGTAGTTCAATGATATCGCGACTACACATACTATTAATGGCCATTTGCAAGTAAAATTTCCTTGCTTCGAATGATTTTACTTTATGAATAATTGCCATATTGGTGCTCCAACGAACATTTTTTGCAAGATCTAATAATTCGGGTGAGTTACAATATTCATAATAAAATTGTCTCATACGGCGTAAATTTTGTTCTGAATAACCGGTTGCATTGGCAAATGTTTTACATAAATCTTGTGCAAGACGAGCTAATACTTGCTGACCCCATTGGTAATTTTCTGCAATATTGGCAAGAAACTTGCCGAGCGACCAATACAATTCGATGCTGGTACGATTCGCATTTTGAATAAATTGTTGCTGGGCAGCCAATATAGTTTGCTCAGCTTCTTGTAAGACTTTTTGATAATGTAATAGTTCAATCTCTTTAGTCATTCAATTTACCTTCCGGTCATACAACTTTCGCTCACGGCCGTGAGCAAATTTCAAATGAATCTCCAGGTCAAATACTTTCGCTCACGACTGTGAGCGAAAGTATTTGACTGAGCTTACACAAATCTTTCTGAAACGGACGTTGCAAAAAGTTTAATTACCAAGTTATATGCCAATAATACTTAATTTTCAAATAATTGTAAACAGTCCAATAGTATAAACTATTGGACTTATAAAAACTATCGATGCTGTTTTGTATAGATCCCGTCATCCCCCGTTAAACTTTTGTAAGAATACTATAAATTTTAACGGCTACTCAATTATAAAGCAGGCTCGAAGCGTATGTGCATTAATTAGATCAAATAGATTATTAAATACACTCGATCGATTTAAATGAATGTTAAGGCATATATAGCCATAGTTTATATGTAAACATAACAAAGATATTAGACCATCTGAGATCGTTTATTTAAAGCGAAATATGGAGGCTCTTCTGCGCATCTGTAGGTAGTAGAACCCGCGCTGGATAAGGGTTAGAATGCGGCATCTAAATTAAAATGTCGCGGAAATAATGAGTCAAATCACCCTTCCATTGGATATAAAGTCGCTTGAAGTTGTCTCGCAACGTATTGATA
>CAMBDN010000274.1 GCA_945865355.1 Legionella genomosp. 1 | reverse complement strand
ACATACTGGTAAATATCATTTTGATAACGCAAGGCTAAATCTTGCTTTAGCTTTGCATAGTGTTCCCTGTCATCTGCATGATCCCGCATCCAATCGCGAAATAGTAAGTGTCCCTCAATCTCAGCGCTGGTTTGTTCAAATATGTGGACATTGAATCCCTTTTTTTGAAAATATCTGCGAAAAAGCATTCCATATTCGCCTTTTGCCTCATAACCAAGAGCTTCCATCCCTCTTGTGGTTTGGTCTAAAGCTATAATATCGCGAACCACCGGTACTATATCTATAATCGGTTTTGCGGCCAATCCTGGCACCGATGTCGAACCAACATGATGAATAGCAATGCAGTTATTACCCAATGCTTTTTTAATTTTGGCGGCCTCAGTTTCAAAAATAGTTGGCCAATTAGGATCATAGGGTACGACTTCAATACGATCTGTTTTTTGCATGAGATTTAACTCCGATAAAATATGTTCAACTAATTCAAGAATATCAGCACATTGATTGGGACGATCCTTGTGGTTTGATCTTTTAAGACAATCAAGCAACGACTCTAGATTCAATAGTTGTATGGTAATACGCCAATTTTTAGGTAAGGTAACGCCACCACTGGCCAATCCGCTTAGGAATGCATCTTGAAATTCATGTGGCATTTTATGGGCATACCTAAGCATATTCGCCACATCGCTCAACACGGAACCAGAGAAAGAAAATTCCCAATCTAAAACACAACTCACTTTCCAAACAGTATCAACTTTATTAACAAGGATATTAGCTGGATCAAAATCAGCGTGGACAAGATGCTTTTCTCCTTCATCAGGAAATAGATGGCCATATTGGCCAAGGGCCTGGCTGATTTTGGAAATCATCTCTGGTGTAAGCACAGATAAAACAGTCTCGTGCTTTAAGTAATCTTTAGCAAAAATTAAATAATCATCGGATGGTGAAAGCGGGATAACGTTTAGCTCTTTATCAAAAAAGCCTGCTCCTGAAAATTCATGGGCTGTAATTTTTGAAAGAATCGTGCCCACCTCATGCATGATTGCGCTGAGATCATGCGGAACGTCGCCCAGTAAAAGATCTCGAAGCGGTATGCCGGGCATAAACTCTGTAATGGCAAAATGATAACCCTCAAGTTCGCCGATATAATACGTCAGGGGTATCGAGATAGCTTTTTTTAATAACGCCGCCAGTTTCTGCTCGCGGTAAGCAGCATCTTTGTCACGCAAATAAACACGCAAAATTAATGGGTGCTTTTCATCTTCCAGCAAAATTTTAATGTTGAGGTTAGCGCATCCACCAGCCATCAATTCATGCGAAATGAGTTTTGTATCAGGATAGACAAGCCGTACCATTTTCTCAACCATGCCTTCTGGTAGTTGGTATGTGACGCTTGTTTTTTCCCAATCGGCTTTAAACATTACAAGCTCCGCTTTAAAAAGATGCAGCTGGAATTTTGCGTATAACCTGGTCTCTCAAAATCCACAACATATCCCAATTTCTCATAGAATGCTTTAGCGCCCTGGAAACTCATTGTGGCAACTGTTGCCATGCTACATTCATTCTCACGGCCATAATTATGGACTTGCGCCATCAATTTATATCCCAAACCTCTTCTACGATGATTCGTATGTACCCATAACTGGTCTGTATAAATGCTGCCGAATATCAAACTCCCATTGCAACCGGCTATGATATTCCCTGCTCCATCATGCATGAAAAAAGCAAATGAATAGGCAGTCCCAAAATCGGGTGTCTCTTCATTGATTTTTTGCGTGATAAAATCTAGATCGGCAGAATGAGGGTTTGTGGTGAATTCTATGTTCATTGTCTAATGCCAATATAAATACTGAGTTTGTTTTGAATATCTCATATCTCACCCTCATTCTTTTGATCTGGCAAGAAGCCACCCACCTGAGCATCCCACAGGGTTTTGTATAATCCATTACTGGCAAGCAACTCGGTATGAGTACCATCTTCCACAATTTTTCCTTGATCAAATACAATGATGCGATCCATATGCAAGAGTGTTGATAGGCGATGAGCAATGACAATGGTGGTTTTATCTTGCATTAATTCCCAAAGGCTTTCTTGGATGCCACTTTCAGTAACCGAATCAAGCTGGGATGTAGCTTCATCTAAAATTAAGATCGGAGCATTTTTTAAAATAGCGCGAGCGATAGCAATCCGTTGACGTTGACCCCCAGAGAGCTTAACACCACGTTCGCCAACCAGTGAGTCATACTCTTGCGACAGTTTAGTGATGAACTCATGAGCATGGGCTTTAATAGCCGCTGATATAACTTCTTCGTCAGTCGCGTCAATACATCCATAACGAATATTGTCCATCAGGCTTCTATGGAACAAGGACGGGTCTTGAGGGATCATGGCAATACTCTTGCACAAAGAATCTTGTGTAACATCACGGATATCCTGGCCATCTATAAGTATGGCACCATCTGTCACATCATAAAGCCGCAAGATAAGATTGACGAAAGTGGATTTACCACCGCCTGAATAACCAACAAGACCTACTTTTTGTCCGGCTTTAATTTCGATGGATTTATTCTGAAAAAGAGGTTCTGTGCCTTTGTAATGGAATTTGACTTTATCAAATGTAATTTGGCCACGATCACATTTGAGGATAGCAGCGCCCTGTTTGTCCTGAATTTCCAAAGGTATCATTAATGACATCAAACTCTGCTTGCACCGACCAACCGCTTTATTGAACTCATCGACTTCTGACATGGTAAACCACATCATATGGCCTGTTTCCATGGATAAACCTAAGATTAAAGCAAAATCACCTATAGTCACTAAATTTTTGCTGTAAAAATAAACGAGAAAATAACACGAGCAAGCCATCATGATGGCGATAAGCCCTCCTTGGATGGAGTGCATGATAAGAGAATAAAGATAAGTTGCCGTGTAGGCTTTTTGTTGTTTACCAAGAAATGGGGTCATTCTTAAATTTTCGTAAGATATCCGAGAAAATATTCTGACATTGCTGTGATTAGATAAAGAATCAACCAGCTCGCCCACAACAATCGATTCTGCAGAAGCCTGTGCATCAGAGAGCGAAACGAGCTTTTTCGACATCAAAATGCTT
>CAMBDN010000273.1 GCA_945865355.1 Legionella genomosp. 1 | reverse complement strand
AATATTTCGCCTCCTGCTCGAACTTTTTTCTTGGTTGGCTCTACATAGGCACACCACATAAATCGTGTCGTCCATCCATCAGCGCCAGTGGGTACGTTAGTACCGGTATTTCCATTACCACCATACAAACCTGGTAACTTTCCTAATGTATAAGGATTAGAAGTAGTAGGGTTAACGAAGTCAAACGGGAAATTTAACGGAAAGCGCACAAAATAGCTTAATGTAATTGGCGTAGTTGTGTTTATTAATTGACTGTAAAATTGTGCTCCTCCAAGCGGAAGTGGGGGTGATGATCCTGGGTTTGCGCTACCTGCTGGGTATAATACCCGTAGGTAACCATCACCATGAGGGCTAACTCCATTCTGTGCATTGCTTTGCATCACCTGAACATTCTTCAAGCCCCAAGAAGGTAGCTTACTATAAACACTCAGAGTAGCTCCTGACTGGAAGTTTGTAGTGCCATAACTTGATGCAATGAAACCACAGAAACCAACCAAAAATAACATGGGCATCTTCATTAGATTCTCCTTTGCAATAAAGATCACAAAGAACATCCCTTTCGATTAAGCTCCTGATGATAGGAAGAAATGGTATTTTTTTAGTTAGTCTTTGGTTCCCGGCATTTACTATTTTCAGTTTTTAAAATTTTCTGAAATTTGAATAAATTGATAAAAAAATAACAATTTTGTGTGAGTTCAACTAGACTTTATTGCGCTGTTTTTTTGCTTCTGAAAATTAAAAACCCCAGTGGATAAACTATTTTTCTTGAGAAAAATAACGCTGTAGGCAAAACCCACATGCTTTTTGTATACCCAGCCAGGTAAATTACTATTAATTTATTGTCTAGTATTCTAACTATAGACTAATTTTTTACTTTATGTTTGACTATTGGAAGCAAAAAGAGAAAGTACAGGGCTATCCTCTATATTTTCTGCAAAAAAATCTTAATCATTTCTTATGCTTTATCCTTTTGTGAGCTCAAACTGAAGTGAAGATAACTGCTTCCAGAGCTATAAAAAAACTTAAATATTTATCAAAAAGTACTGTCAACGCAATTTAGAAATGTTCGGTTAGCACTTCCAGATCCCCATTATTTTTGAAACAAAAATAATGGGGTCGTCAGATGATATATCTTATGACTATTTGAAATTCAATTAGTTACTAAGTGGTGCGTATGGATGCGCACCTTTCAAGTCTAATTTTGCTAGCCTCCGCGGCAATGAGCGGCGGGGTTTGGGGCAGAGCCCCATTTTAATTAAGATAAGCGATAGCGCTACAGAACTAACATCGAGCATGGGTAACCAATCCCTCTGAAGATGGTCTTAGCAGTCGTTTTGATTCTATTTAACATACCATCCATAATAGAATTGATCTCTTTTGTGTCGACTCCCTTTTTTATTGCTCTTTGAGATACTACTCTGTACTCAAGAGGTTTGTTGTCACATATAACCTCTGTGGTTCATTACATTAGAACCTAATGGATTGCTTGGATTTATTGTTCATTATTATGGCAGTAATCTCTTAATTATTTATCCTTGCCATTGTACTAAAAATTAACTTTCAACGCGAAGACGCCCTTTTCTATTTAATTGCCAACAAGAGATCTGGTCATATCCAACGATATAAATGTGCATTATTGTACCATAAAACAACCTCTTTGTGCTGTAATAGATCATCTTGCTGTGGTGAAATGTGGGGGCATTAATGGGGTGATCCACGTATTACGCTGCATATAGGCCAAAGGTTTGGTTAAGCCCCACTTTCATTAGAGCTTGTCGTTGTGTCACTCATTAATAGCTCACGTAAGAGCGTGGTTGCAAAAGATCCTGTAGGTAGGGAAAAGGTGAAAACATTGTCGGTGAGCTTCAGATCCTCAGGTAACAATACGATTGAACGATACAGTTTTTGCAAGTTGTGGCGCTCTAATGCCTCGCACCAATCCCGCCAAGGTTCTAAGGCATTAGACTGTGTTTGCAGCGCTTGATCGGTCAATAATTCTTTGCCGGTGCCCCATAGTGGTGCGGCTGGAAAAATGTCATGTTCACTGATTCTTTGCATAATTTCATCATCGACTGTATCAATATGAAACACGCTATGGCTTCCGGCAAGCATCATCAAATCACCAGGCAATGGAAGGTTCCAACATGCGTTATCAACCCTATCGCTCAAAATGTGATTGAATAGAAAAGAGCGTGCGGCAGATAAATAAATGCCACGTAAATGACGATTCTTAATTTTCTTGTTGTCTAATAAAACTTCTTTGGCACGTTGCAAATTACTGCCATTATGACCAAAGCGTTGCGGTCCAAAATAATTAGGTACTCCATTGGCTTTTATATTTTCGATGCGTGTTGATAAATCATTTATATCAATATCAAAGTTGTTAATTTTGATGGTGAAATGATTGCCTTTGAGTGCACCAATTCGCAATTTCTTATTATGGCGGATGGCTTTTAACACCCGATAATTTTCTGTCGTTAAACCATCAAGTGTTGGGTCATCCATGCCAGGTAAATGCAGGCTAAACCATTGTGTTGTTTTAGCAAATTTGTCCTTCATTCCAGCATAGGAAATAGCCTTGACAGGCAGGCTCAATTCTTGAGCAATAATTTTGGTCATTTCCTCGGTGTTGAGTAATTTTTTTTCGATAAGTAAAAATAAATGTTCACCCTCACCGGTTAATTCAAATCCTAGATTTTCCTCAACACAAAAATCGTCTGGTACGCTTTTAATTTGACCAGAGGATTTAGGACGTCCATTGGCATAACTCAACTCGCTTAACATGTTGGATACCTAATTTAATTGCTATCTTCTTTTTTTATACGCCGAAAATACCATAAATTGCTCCGTTTGGCATAGAAAATAAGGCCGCTCAGTCTACGTTAGCATTTCCCTGATCCAGGTTACCTAGGGTAGTAACAATATGTTACAATGGCATTCATAAAGTTTTAAAATTACACACGTATCTTCTTTAGAGGTTTGAATGCCCATCCCGTTTGATGTGTCTATACTGCAAAGCATAAGAGAACACAATCCTAGCCTTATCTCCGTTGAACTCAAGCATAATCGCTTTGACAAGTCGAATGCAAAACAATTATGTGATGCGTTACGTTCTA
>CAMBDN010000272.1 GCA_945865355.1 Legionella genomosp. 1 | reverse complement strand
TCAGGTCATGAGAGTCGAAAGTCGCTTGAAATATACTCAAAGTTATCAATTTCTGACGCGCAAACTGAGTATGAAGATGTTATTGGAAAGTTTCCTATCTGAATTCATCTAAAGTGGCCCCTTGTGACACGAACCGTAAAATGCCGCCTATTCGCCACCGTTTTTGGTAGACTTCATAAAGACGTACGGCAGGGCTTTGTTTCTTAACCCTACGCAGTGTCTTCTTTCACAAAATTCAGGCGGATCGACGGCTTTGAGGCATTCCCAGTGATGTCATTTTATTGAGCACGCCACTGGCGATCACGGCCTCTTGCTGTTGACGAGGAAAGTCACGTGCATGCATTGTATCACCAAAGGTTCGTTGGTAACGCTGTACTCCCAACTCAGAGTAATTTCGTCGGCCATACTCCCTATCTTTTTGCCATTGCATTCGCCCTTTTTCTGCGATTTCAATAATATTACGATTACGCAAAGGAGCGGCTTTGTCGTTCTCAACAGCATTAGCACGGGGTGGTATGACCACGTCAGCATTGGGTGAATGCTCAATTACCGCAGCATAAACCGGTGTTTCATCATAGGCACCATCACCAGAAAAATGGTCTATTGGTTTGTCAATTTGTTCCAGCAACGCTTTGACTTGCTGGTCATCGTGACTAAACCTATCGGTCAATATACAGGCTTCAATATAATGATCTTGGTTAATAGCCAAATGTAGCTTGCGCCAGCTTGCCTTGCTCGATAACTCATATTTTTCTTGGTGCCACTCACCGCGTCCAAACCGCTTCAGACCAGTGGAATCAATGGCTATGGCATGGATATTTGGCTCGGGTTTATCTGCTTTTTTGTACCGTGGAACCTCGATACCTAACTCGCCAAGCCGCTTGCTTAGCACGCTGAAATCAGGGCACGACAAGGGGATCTTCATGAGGTAAAATAAGGAGTCAATGAACCCTTGGCATTGTCGTAGTGGGAGCTTATAAACTAGCCGAATTTCGTGACATGTAATGATGGCAAAATCCGTGTAAAGCCTCGGAGCACCAGTTCCATCATAGACCCTGTCTAGCTCATACCACCCAGATATTGCCTCGTCAGATAACCAGACGGTAATATTACCGCGTTGACGCAAAGACTCAGTATATTCTGACCAGTTACTTACTTTGTATTTTTGTTTGGGAACGTTCCAGCCTTTTTTCTCTGGATATTTGTTGGGCATGATTAGGTAGCCTGAGTCAGATTTTAATGACGTCCATGATAACAGAGCTCTGTGTCAAATGATTCAATCTGTTCAATTAATGGGTTAAGAAACAAAGCCGTACCAGGACGCTCTTTCCATACTGACCAGTGCTGTTGCTTGATGCATACTGAATGCCACAAGTATGACAAAAGAAAATAGACCCATCAGGAGAGGGGTTGTTCGGGCAATGGCTTTATCAGACCATTGTCGTTGTGTCTCAACGCCAAGTAAGGCGCGAGTTTCTTCGAACGTAACTTCGATATTCCAACGAAGCACAAAATAATCGATAATCTTTGTTGGGACAAGGTTAATATCTGTACTGAAGAAAGCTTCGGCTACATTTTTGCCATCCGTTGTTTTCACAAGCACAACGCGAAGAGTGATGGGTTCAGAGCCAGCATGATACCAAAGACAAGCAAACGTAAGATATTCGATGGTACGTTGCTCACCACCATACCAATTCACTAAACCTGTCTGCCACTTTTGGCTTGTGTCATTCAGAAGTTCTTTGAGATGAATACGGGCACCCTTGATGGGCTTTCGACCTAACTTCTTCTTTTCATGAATAGGAAATTGGTACAGTTGAGCATCCAGACGCAAACGAGAGATGAGGGTCACCCCTCGTTTGATACAGGTTGCGGCTAAATCCATACAGGCATAGGCTCCGTCACCTATCAAAATCCATTGCTGTTTTAACCATCGACTCACTAAGATAACCATCTGTCGAGTCCAGTCCATCGAGGTTTTATGTCGGCGTCCTGCTTTTTCATTTGATTTTTTAGAAGGCGCAAGCACCGTTAGGAATGGCAAGGCCCATGGGCGCTTGCACCAAGGCAAAGGGACAATAAGCATCATTGCCTCCCATTTCAATCCAAAACTGGTTACTACATGGGATTGACTAGAGCGTACAGCATCTCGATACAAACCTTTTGCTTTGATTTTTTTACCACGACGCCGCTCAAGCGTTTCATCCACTGCAATTAGGATAGGCCATGAGTTGGGAAGTAGTTTGATTAGTAGGCCAAGCAGAATTTTAGCTAGCGCTATACCATCCCACTCTGCTCGGCTTAGTACACGATGATACTTAGAAAAATTTCGTATCGACGCAAGACCCATAACCCTGAGTATGCAGCTAACTCGTCTTGGTCCACGACAAAGAATGGCTCCAATCAAAAGAATTTGAATGTTTTTCAGGGTTGGTCGTGAAAACTCAGATGAAAATGCTGCTAAAACTGCTAAAATATCCGTCGTCAATGCTAATACTCCATGTATTTCTTGGTCGAAACACATAATAATGAGTTTATTAGCATTGGCAATCCAATTTAGCAATCGGAATGAATATGCCACAGTTAACGCTCACCATTTCAAAAAATATTAACGCTAATTTGATTGATTTCAAAAATTTTTTTAGGCTGACTCACGAAGCTCTGTCCGATGTTCCTGATATGGATGTGAATACTGCTCATGCCGGTGTAATTCAAGAATCATTTTCGTACATCGGTTTTGATAATCCTAAAGCCACAAAGGTTTACCTGCAGCTTTATTGGTTAGAAAACGAAGCCCGGACAGCGCTGAAATTAGCGTTAGGGAAAAAATTTCTAAATATTCTTGATAATACGATTGTTCCAGAAGTAGAAAAACAAGGATTCATCTGTATACCTAGAATCAGGATTGCTAATCTCGGGGAGTTAAATCAAAGTTATTTTATTGGAGAAAAGCAAAAATAAACGATCACTCATCAGATAAAAATGGCTAAAGTCGAGATAAAAATACATTGGTATATGAGTATTTGAAAACATCCAAAATTAAGCTACTTTTTATGCCGCCATACTCACCAAATCTCAATTTAATTGAGCGATTATGGAAGTTTATGCGTAAAACAATTTTGTACAATCAGTATTATGAAAAATTT
>CAMBDN010000271.1 GCA_945865355.1 Legionella genomosp. 1 | reverse complement strand
AACGTGAATTGATTTGACCAATCACATTTTTTTTAACTGCATCGGGTTTAATAATCGATAAGGTTTGTTCAATTGCCATTGTTTAGACTCCGTAAGATTTAATACCGTTGAAAAGACTGATAAAATAACATTTTTAGAGGTTTTAATAAATAACAATTCGCTATGCAAGACACCTATTTAACAACTGCGATGTATCATTTTGTGAGTCTCCCGCACTTCAAAACTTTACGCGAACCCCTGCTTCAATTTTGTGTGAACCGAGAGATTAAGGGCACGCTTCTTTTAGCTGACGAAGGGATCAACGGTACCGTTGCAGGCTCTGAAAAAGCGATTCATGCATTTCTCGATTTCATAAAAAATGATCCGCTTTTTGAAGGTAACTTTAAAGGTCTTGGCCACAAAGAGTCCTGGTCAGACAAACACCCCTTCTACCGCATGAAGGTAAAACTCAAAAAAGAAATTGTGACCTTGGGTCTGCCTGGTGTATCACCGACTAAAATGGTGGGCAAATACGTGAAACCTGAAGATTGGAATAAAATTATTTCAGACCCAGAAGTGATATTGATTGACACTAGAAATGATTATGAATATGCGATAGGGTCTTTTAAAAATGCCATTAATCCCAAAACAAATACCTTCAGAGAATTTCCAGATTATGTGAAAACACATTTTGATCCAAAGAAACATAAGAAAGTCGCGATGTTTTGTACCGGTGGCATTCGTTGTGAAAAAGCTTCCTCCTACATGATGAGTGAAGGTTTTGATGAAGTTTATCACCTAGTAGGTGGCATTTTAAAATATTTAGAAGAAGTGAGCGCAGAGAATAGTTTATGGCAGGGTGAATGCTTTGTGTTTGATCAAAGAGTTGCGATTAAACACGGGCTTGAAGTGGGTAACTATGATCAATGCTATGCTTGCCGCTATCCTCTATCTCGAGAAGATATGAAGAGTGAAAAATATACCCCTGGTATTTCTTGCCCTCATTGCTTTAATACCCACACCCAAGAGAAATTAAAAAGCTTAACTGAACGACAAAAGCAAATTATCTTAGCTAAAAATAAAGGGTTTAATCATATAGGCGGCTAAAAGAAAGTTATAGGTGAGTTACTTCATCCAAGCTTTTTATTTTTTTTAGAAATAACATTTCCCTAAAAAAACTTGGGAAGCTCAATTTGGGCGCGCTGATAATCGCTAGGTATTCCAATATCAATAAAATAGCCTTTAGATACGAAAAGCTCAACAGGGTTTTTTTGAATATACATCCTCAGAAAATCTGCTTCTAGCGAAAAAACCTGGCCTAATTCATAAGAATCTAAAACATGTGTTGGTAATAAATAACAACCCGCATTTATTAAGCCAGGCCCTGCAACGCCTTTATCAACAAGCTCTGCAACATAACCTCCATCATCGTAGAGTCGTCCATACCTTAATGTATCTTGAACCTCTCTCGCTACAATGATTGGATTTTGATTGGCAACCCAAAGAGCTTCAATTTGGCTTGTTTCTAAATCCAAAAAAGTGTCTCCATTGAATACAAATACATGATTGCTTCGACAGTGCATTAATGAGGCGCGAACCGCCCCTCCTGTGCCAAGGGGCGAGTGTTCTATTTCATAGGATAATTCAATATTTCTAAACTTAGAACCAAAATGCGTAATCACTTTATCCGCCTTATACCCTAGAGATAAAATAATTCGCTTAAATCCTTTTTTTTCAAGATTGCCTAATAAGATTTCTAAGAACGGACGCCCAGCGATTGGGGCCATAGGTTTTGGAACATCAGAAATTATTTCTCTCAGGCGAGTTCCAAAGCCCCCCGCTAAAATAATAGCTTCCACAGTTAGCTTCCGAAGATTTCTCGCTCAATTAAGCCACACAAGATATGTCCTAATACCAAGTGGCCTTCCTGAATCTTTGGGGTATTACTTGAGGGAATTTTAAGTATGTAATTACACAAATCAGACATCGGGCATTCTCTATTACCAGTTAACCCAATAGTAACCATTCCAGATTCATGTGCTTGATTAAATGCACGAATGATATTAGGTGACTTCCCAGAAGTTGAATAACCTATAAAAATATCACCCACGACTCCTAGCGCCTCTATTTGTCGAGCAAAAATATGTTCATACCCATAATCATTCCCTATAGCAGTTAGAATCGAAGTATCAGTTGTCAAAGCAATTGCGGGTAAACCTCGGCGATCGAATGCGAAGCGGCTAACTAGCTCTCCGGCTAAATGCTGAGCATCAGCAGCGCTCCCACCATTTCCGGCCAGTAAAATTTTTCCACCTAAACTCAATGAAGCGATACAAGCCTTAGATGCTTCTTGTAAAGATTCAAGCAAACCCTCATCTGTATGCATTAATTGCAATACACGCTGGATATCTATGATTTGCTCTGAAATATAGCGTCTCATAAGATTTTCCATGCTTGCGCACCAGTTTTTGTAAAATGCGTATTGCTAACTTGAGTATCAAACTTTGCAAGTGTGTTAATAACAGAGACGCGACGATCTGGCTCAACGTAAAAAATCATGAAACCACCGCCTCCTGCGCCAGAAACTTTTCCTGCCCGAGCCCCTGCATTAATCGCAGCATTATAAATCTCGTCAATATATAGATTTGAAACAGATGCTGCAGATTTTTTTTTACTTTCCCAGCCAACCTTCATAGAATTAACAATTCCATCAAAATTTCCTTCAAGAAGAGATTCTTTCATTTGTATTGCTTCATTTTTTATTCGATGAAATGAATCCAAAAAATCAGACTCGCCGTTGCTCATATTTCGACTTTGGTCATCTATAATTTTAGCAGATTCCCGTGAAAGCCCGGTATAACAGAGAAGTAATGATGCTTCTAATTCGCATACAATCCAATTTTTAACTCGAAGAGGATTGATAATGGCACGGTCCCCATCATAAAACTCCATAAAATTAAAGCCACCAAACGTGGCTGAATATTGATCTTGCCTGCCTCCATTCAAACCACAATCAATTCTTTCGATCTTAAATGCAAGTTTTGCAATTTCATAGTCGTCAAGGGGAAGATTCAAATATTCAACATATGCTTTAATCATCGCAACTACTAATGTCGAGGAAGAGCCTAGACCGGAACCTGGAGGGGCATCGCAGTAAGTTACCACTTCAATTGCTAGAGGAATACCATT
>CAMBDN010000270.1 GCA_945865355.1 Legionella genomosp. 1 | reverse complement strand
CGTATTGGCCATTCTTGTTTTTAACCAATCAATCGATGACTGCTCTAGTGGAGCGCTGTACATTTTTAGAACCATTTGCTTGTAACTATGTGCCAAACTTGTGGTATTGGCTTGTGGGGTTGATGTTGGTGTGGCTACTGGCGGCTTGGTCATGTTTGGGTTTGGTGCCCTCAGGAATGCCTCGATACTTGCCCGTGCGGCTTGCATCTTCGTCAGTTGGTTAGCTAAAAAGGCAACCTCAACTCGCATTAGTTCACTACGAGCGTGTAAGCGCTCTTTCCTTTCATTGTGGGATTTTTGTTCTAGTAGATGGCTTTGAAGTACTAACTGCCTTAAACTAAGAATTTGTGGTCTCAGGTTAAGATAGGCTTTCTCTGCGGTCTTTTCGTCTTCTTGCGAAAGATCTTCGGCTTTTTGATCTTTAAGTAAGAGCAAGTATTTTCCGTTGTGGTGCACTATTTTTTTCGATGCATGAAACACTTCATTAAAGGCGTTCAGCTGCATGTTTCGAGCATGATTAATCGCCATTCTTTCACGAGCTGATTCAGTGTCTCCTGCTTCAATGCGACCCACTATATCATCCACTTCAGTGGCAAGTAGCAACGATATTTGATTGATTCTGTCGTGAATATGGTCAATCCGCGTATGCGGTTCAATAAGAAATTGTTCTATCTCGTCGAGGTGTGCATGAAAAAGTGCCTGTTGTTTTTCGGCTTGTTCAATGTACTGTACTATCTGAGCAAGCTCCTCTTCTATTGATATAGATTCAACCACTTTACTATCCAATCTCCCTTCCATCGCTTTGATGGATTCATTATAGGCAGTCAGTCTACCTTCAAAAACGGTGCGTTGATTTATTGGTGGAGTATATGATGATGTGCTGGTTTGAGTTGAGTTTGATGTAGCCTTCAGCTGTTTATCAACATTGCGTTGGGCTTCCAGATTTCTTCTTGCTACTTGCTCCTCGCCTTTAAATGCTACACCAAGTAGTAAACACCCTAATCTGCGATCTTCCATGCGTTGTTGTTCGGTCAAATTTTGGCAGATCTGATCAATCGTTGCTAATTTTTCGGCTAATTGTTCAATGATCATAGTTAAGGCAGCTTTACCTTCAGGCGATTTCAAATATCGAATAACATCTAAGGGACGTTTTAAGCCATAAAGACTAAGAAACATCGTGGCTAAACTGGGCCTGCTCGCGTCTATTTCTTGGGGAGTCAGTTGGTGGTTGGTGCCGTCAAGTGAAAGTTGAACGCGAGCCAACCACTTTTCTAAATTTGATTCTGTAAGAGTGATTTGATCCCCATTGGCTCGATGAAGGATTAGGCTATGTGCAAGATTATCTTGTGTTGATAGCGGTTTTTGAGGCGAGTTACGTTGCTCTGGCATAATGGTCTCAAGAAGAGTTAACTATTCTGTTTATAAGTATACACGATAAACATGGTTATTCAATAAACAATATGTTCTTTTAACTCACCAGCACTGTGTAATATTACCTGTGGGCGCTCCTGCGGGACCAGACGTTATTCCTTTTCTTCCTAAGTTATCAAAGGTAAGTGCTTGACAAAGGGTATCATGGGTACCTTGGGTCCCGCTAGGTGTTGCAAGCAGGGTATAACTCGTGTCAGTTACATCGGTAATGGATAATGAATACCAACCCTCTCCAGATACGTTGCTACTTAGAACATCGTTTGTCGTACCGTGGCCAATGGTCGCTGTTTGATAGGAATTATTTTCAGCATAAAAACGTTCCAAGCGGTTTGCTAAATCCAATAGAGAGGTTTGACCATCACTTCGATGGGCGCGGATGATGTAATGACGATATCCTGGGTAAGCAATAGCAGTAATGATGCCTATAATAACCATGACGGTTAACAATTCAATCAATGAAAATCCTTTATTCATAATTAATCCTAATAACTACATTGCAAGTCCATTTATCCCATCGTTGGATAAAGGTTTTATTCATGCATGATATTATCATGTTGTGAGATAATAGAATCGGCCGCTTTCTTCCAACAGATGGGTCGGTCAACAATTTAACGCGCGACAGTATCGTCCTCTCGTGTTGCAGCGTGTAGTGAATATACATATACAATTGGGTCATTTTTAGAAAAAGGGGACTGCATGAAAGACAGCCCACCCGATAAGGCCGGCAGGAAAATCCCTGGTGGACGCTTAAGATTTACAAATGGTACATTTGTTCCTGAAGAGCTTCAACGACAGGCCTATAAAAAAGGCAGAAGGTGGTATGTAACGCTAGCTGATGGCGATGCGCGCGAGGCTCTTACTGTCAATCAACTCACTAACCAGCGCTTAAAATTCAAAGATGGCGTAGTTGTTACCAATGAGCTTCAAAGTCAATCCTATGGAAAAGACAAGAAGCGGTATGTAAGCGCGACTGATGGTAAGGAGTGCGAGGTTCTTACTGCCGACCAATTATCTCAACGCCGCTTAAAATTTACAGATGGCAGCGCTGTACCCGTTGAGCTTCAAAGCCAATCCTATAAAAAAGACAAGAAGCGTTATGTAACGACACCTGAAGGTGATGTGTGCGAGGTTCTTACTGCCCATGAACTCTCTCAACGTCGCTTAAAATTTACAGATGGCACCTTTGTACCCGATGATCTCCAAACTCAATCCTATGAAATGGACAATAAACGATATGTAACGACAGTTGATGGCAATGAGTGCGAGGTTCTTACCGCGGCCCTATTTTCTCAGCGCCAGCATCGCGCACGAAACAGGGCTGCTACCTCAATGCCGGCGCAACCACCCGAGCTTCTCTCAGAGAGCAGTGCTGCTGACACCACCACTGGTATTGTCGAGCGGCTGCAGGATGACCTCGACCCGTACGGCGGGGTATCACAGAAATACCTCAAAGAGCGAGTACCGCGCTTGCCATCATTGGTGCATGCACCGGAGCTTGGTCAGGCGGCTTTTTCCAGGGACGAGTCTTTTCCCGAGCATTTGGCGTTGGTTCGCTTGGGCTCTCGTCCATTAGGAGCTGTATTTGAGGTGTATTCTATCCCGATTGAGCGAGTTATTGTCAAATGTGGTGTACAGCATTAGGCGGCGTTCCTGTCTAGCTGTTCAACCACTTTTTCCCCATCTTCAAATTTAACGTTGTTTAGAACGAGCGTTAGCAGTGCAAACCCCTTGATTTTTCTCCAGCGTGTTTGTGCAGAC
>CAMBDN010000269.1 GCA_945865355.1 Legionella genomosp. 1 | reverse complement strand
AGGGGATATTTACGAGAGTTCGGTTTATTTATTCCCGTTGGATTATCTCAAGTTAGAAAACAGGTGCCCTTATTTTTAGAAGATGCTGAAAATGAATTGACGATTGAAATTAGTTAAATCAATACTCATATTATTCATAAGTCCTCTCTAATTATTGCTAAATTATATCAATTTTTTAGAGATGACACAGTTTATTGAACACTACCTCGCGATGAAATTGAGGAATCTCCAGCAATTCCCACTCAATTTAATTTATCTTAACTAGATCAGGTGAATGATTAAAACTTGGACTACAGTGGTTATTACATCAACAAAACGTCCTTTTTAGTCGAGTGCGTCTGTCCTCATTTTAGCCAAAACAAAAATAATAAGCAGCGCAAAGTCAATGACCTTCTATAGTTGTCGTTTTCCGATCATCCTATCAGCCAATCTTTTTCGCCAGTAGGAAATTGGGTCGATACATCACCGATAAACGTATCGAGGTGTTACCCATGTGCCCGGTTTAATTTGAGGGTTCCTAGTGTGGGGAGGGGCGCTCCATGTTACCTGTTTTCATGGAGTTATATTCCTCAGCAATCTCCCTGACCTTACTTTCTAGTTGACTGATTTCTTCAGCGATTTTTTGATACTTTTCCGTCCCATCTTGGTTCATTTTAAAATACGTCTCTTTCATATTTAGTAGTTTTGGAAACTCTGTTATGCACGCTTGAATCCCCTGATAGAACGCATCGTTTATATCACCAGTTCTAAGATGAGATTCGCTGGCTTGAAGCAATTCAATGATTGTGTTTTTATAGATTTTTTCTGCTGTTTTCATATTTTTTAATTTTGATTCAAAGATCCTCATTTCTTCTTGAGTTGCTTTCATCTCTTTTTTATTGGGCTCATCTCTTCGATATGCCGCTTTGTAATATTCCCTTACCTCCCTACCCAAATCGTAATTATCTGGTGCATTTTCCCAAGCATCAATATTTTTTCTCTCAGCTTGGAGTTTTGTCGCTTTTGCTTGCGCTTGTTGATATAACCTTTCATCAACAGGACCTATTGTACTCTTTATTCGAGCGAATGTTGTCATTTGATCAATGGCACCAATGAGTAAAGTTGATAGAGGTTTTATTGCTTTTTTTCTGCTTAGCACGATTGATCTCCAATGAGAAGCGTTTGTAATAAAATTATAGCAGTTATTTTAGGTCCTGCAGTTGCTTTTCATAAAATTCTAACATTGCTTATTATAGGGTTATTGACAATCGTAGCCTCAGTTATTGCCTTGTGTAAGCTCTAGCCCGCGGTTGCAGTTTGTAATAATTATTAAGGGAACATGAAGGGATCGTCAAATTATGCAAAGTTTGCCTGCCTATCCGGTTGTCACCTAATTTCATGTAGGGCGGCGCAAAGCGAAGCGTGCCCGCCATGGTGGGCACGTCGCTCCCGCTCCTTTGCGCCACCCTACAACATAGATTATGTGACAACCGGATAGGCAGGAAAGTTTGCATGAAATGTATTTTAATGCAACGACTCATTGCTAGTTTCGGACGTGTATTTTGGACTGGACCTGCAACAAGGCTTAAGATATCACAGCGTGAACGAGAGCCTTGGCTTGTTTTTTATAAAGATACAGTCCTCATTGGGTAGACGTTCTGCGTGAGAGATGTAATTAGTATAAATATCAAGCATGTTCATGCTGTTCCTCCCTAAAATCAGGAGGCGAATTTTAATGGATTTTGGCTATGAGGCAAGGCTCAGTGCGGAAGGTGAGTTAAAAATATGGTTGCTTAAAATGGTCCGTGCGTAACATGAGTTATGGGGTGCAATTTGGGGTGTTTTAGGCATGTTCCTTGCGGTTCCGATTACGGTTATGATGTTGATTGTATTCGCTCATTTTGAGTCGACTCGGCCTATTGCCATTTTGTTGTCGCAAGATGGTTATATTAAAAAAGCTTATGAATAGTGATAGCTAATGGTCTTTTGATTTAGATGTTCCTTACACCATAATAAGTAGAACCAAAAATGAATCGTTTAGTACGTCTTATCTTAATAGTAACAACGTTTTTTATTCATGATTTACCGGCGTGCACGCTGAGTTCTTCTACAACAATAAAAACGAAACAAAAAACTTCAAAGACCGAGTCGCCTCAACCCTCTTTGTTAGCAGCTGGAGTAAGCCGGTCAAGTATCAGTTCTAACCCCGCTGCAGTTAATGTAGGTACCGGGTCAGGTGCGCTTCAACAATTTATAGAAAAAAAATTAGGTGTTCAAGACAATCATGGTATTACCGGTCAAGGAGCGTGGATAGGTGATAGCAATAGACTTTTTTTCGGTGGGATACCCAATGCTAAGCGAACAACATCAAACAGTGTTTTGTTGCTTGATCTGACGGTTGAGATGGAAAAATTTAATGGTTGGAAAGGAGGATTGTTTAACGCACAGTTCCTTCAGCAGAACGCTCAAAACACCAATGGACAAGCGGGTGTGATTCAAGGGTATAACTCCTTACCGGATGTCCCCCCGTACAATCGCTCAGAACTATATGCAATTTGGTATAGGCAAGCACTGTTCGACAATACACTGTTTGTTCGGGTTGGCAAAACCATCACGACGTTGGATTTTAACAATGTTATCAAGCCAGTTCCTCTAAGTGCGAGCGATCCAAATATTCCCGCAGTAACCAGCTTAATTTATACGCCACTTTTTATTAGCCCAGCTGTGGATGGTATTATGCCAGGCTATACCAACCCGGCTTATGGCATCACGGCTACATTCACGCCAACAAAGAAGTGGTATTTTTCTTATGGGATCTACGATGGAAATCTTGCCAGCGGCAAACAAACGGGTTTAACGGGTCCAACGTTTAATGGACGGTCATTCCAAGTGGGCGAAACAGGAGCGGCATGGGTTTTGGGGAAGAATAATATGCCTGGTACCATCGGTGTGGGACTATGGCACCAAAAAGGGTTAATAAAACAAGGCGATTTAACTGAATTGGGCGCAACAGGCGCTTATTTATTTGGTTCTCAGCGCTTATGGTATAGGAATCCAGGAAAAGATATTAGGGATCTCAAACTTAATAACCTACCCAGCTTGAGGCAAAATTCTAACATCCCATTTTGGCAAACTTGAAGAACGCTTAATTTTAGACTGATATTGCCCCATTTCTTTCTTAGTAAGCGAAATCCCTTTTTCATACACTTTATCAA
>CAMBDN010000268.1 GCA_945865355.1 Legionella genomosp. 1 | reverse complement strand
CCCAAGTGTATAATGCTAATCGTTTTAAGTTTCCGATGGATCATTATCCATTAATAAATAAAATCAATGCGTATTGCCTAACGCTTGATGCATTCGCAGATGCAGCACCCGAGGTCACTGAGGCAAAGGGTTGATCTGCCCTTTCACTTTATGAGGCATCCCTGCATTGTTGCATGAGGACCCCGTTCAACAAGGGGCAAGGGTGTAAAATTATTAACACCCCTCCCCTTTCAAAGGGAAAAACCAATTCATTTATATCGCTTCATACGCTTAAAACTAAAACCACGCCCTAGTTATTTGCACAGTATCTACCCCATTTGCAGCATGCTGCAACATTTTCCACTGACTCTCACACCGTTGTACGTGCCCAATAAGCTCCGAATTCCTATCACATTGGTAACGAACAGGTAATCCATCATACTGGGCAGTTGTATCAATGGCCTGACATTTTTCACCATTAGCTAACTCAATCGCCCAAGGGAGCGTTCGTGACATATCTAACGACTCATGACGCTTATTTTCTAACGGTGTGGCGACGCTTATTTGTATTCCTTTATTTGACCAAGGCGTTTCAGCACAAATCGCATCTAAACTTGGACCAGCGGGATTTGCAAAACAAGGGTCATAAACGTTACCTTCTGCAACACATCGCCAAGCATCTTCGCGCTTAATCAACTGCGACTGTTGAAAACACTCGCCAGATTTTTTTGCAATAATTTCTATCGGTAAATGTTCTGTTACATCTGTAGTTGGCCGGTATAGGTTCAACTCAGTGTCTTCGGCAAACACAGCCATTGACCATAAAATAACAAAAAACAAAACAACTTCTCGCTTCATACTGTTCCCCCCTCGATTTTATTTAGTGTATTATCCCTTGTTATTCATTAGGTATTACAAGCAAAGAAATTTCTTCCTGGAGTACATCATGACAGAGGTCTATACAGTAAAACAATATTTAGATGGAAAAATCGGTGTGGATGAAACCGTCACCGTTCGTGGATGGGTAAAAACAAGACGTGACTCAAAAGCGGGCCTATCATTTATCAGCCTTCATGATGGTTCTTGTTTTGCTCCCATTCAAATTGTTGCAACTGAACAGCTCAGTAACTACCAACAAGATATACTCAGAATCACGGCGGGTTGCTCTTTAACCGTAACGGGTAAGCTGGTTGCATCGCAAGGCAAAGGACAATCCTTTGAAATCCAGGCAGAGTCGATTGACGTGTTAGGATGGGTAGAAAATCCTGATACCTACCCTATACAAGCCAAGCGCCACACCCTCGAATTTCTTCGGGATGTTGCTCACTTACGCCCACGAACGAATACATTAAGTGCAGTGACCCGTGTGCGTCATTGCCTTTCGCAAGCTACCCACCGTTTTTTCCACGAACGTGGATATTTTTTAATCCATACACCCATCATTACTGCAAGTGACTGCGAAGGTGCAGGGGAGCTCTTTCGTGTAAGCACTTTGGATTTATTAAACCCACCTAAGAATGATAAAGGTCAAATTGATTTTGCTAAGGATTTCTTTGGACGTGAGACCTTTCTCACCGTATCAGGGCAATTAAATGCCGAAGCCTATTGTTTGGCAATGTCTAAAGTGTATACCTTTGCCCCGGCTTTTCGTGCCGAAAACTCTAATACCAGTCGACATTTAGCCGAATTTTGGATGATTGAACCAGAAGTAGCCTTCGCCGAACTTCGTGATATTTGTGATCTTAGCCAAGATTTGTTGCATTATTTGTGTAAGGCCGTCCTCAATGAATGCATGGATGACATGAGTTTCTTCAACCAATTTGTAGAGCCGGGTTGCATCGAACGCCTGGAGCATGTGGCTACGTCAAACTTCGAAACAATGTCATATACAGATGCTGTAAGTGCCTTAGAAAAATCAGGACGTACCTTTGAATATCCAGTGTCCTGGGGTTTGGATTTACAGTCGGAACACGAGCGTTACCTCGCTGAAGAACTGTGTAAAAAACCGGTGATTATTACCGATTACCCCAAGGAAATAAAAAGCTTTTACATGCGACTCAATGATGATGGAAAAACCGTTGCCGCAATGGATGTACTAGCCCCAGGAATTGGGGAAATAATCGGCGGAAGTCAACGTGAAGAGCGACTTGACGTGCTAGATCAGCGCATGGAGTCGTCTGGATTAAACAAAGAACATTACCAATGGTACCGTGATCTTCGTCGCTACGGAACAGTCCCTCATGCAGGATTTGGTTTAGGTTTAGAGCGTCTCGTCAGCTATGTAACAGGGGTAAATAACATACGCGATGTTATCCCCTTCCCTCGTACACCCGGGCATGCTGATTATTAACTGAGAAAGGCCCCTCCCTTTGAAAAAGGAACGGGCCTTGATTGGTATGGCACTTTTCCTTAACTACTTCCGTAACTCAATAACAGTAACGTGTATGGGGTGATTGCCGGTATTTACATCTTGATGCAAACGACTCCCTTGCGATTTATCCAGTAGAATGGGGACTTGTTTTTTAAGATGTAGAATACTCACTTTCCCAGATTGATAAGTGACTTTTAGAGTTCCATTTTCTGCAGGAATAACAACCCTTGCGTATTCATGAGTATGGTATGGCAAATTTTGATTTGGACAAATCGTTGTTTTCCAAACTTTGGTTTCTGCATTCTCTATAAATACTTGGCGCTTTGTTTCGCATGCTCCAGCAAATGCTGTTGAACAAGACAGTATAAAACAAAGGGTAGTACGAATACTCATTTATTTTAATCTCCTTGGGATGAATTACTTAACTAAACGTCACTTTCAGCTGATAACCCGCCCACCTGCAAAGCCATAACTTTATTCATTCGTTGAGCCAACAGCCTGTCATGAGTAACAATCACTAGCGCTGTATCAAATTTTTTATTTAAATCGAGCATCAACTCAAAAATTTTCAACGCTGTTGCATGATCTAAATTACCCGTTGGCTCATCAGCAAACACACATTGTGGCTGATTCACCAATGCTCTAGCGATTGCTACACGCTGACGTTCCCCACCAGACAACTGTGAGGGTTTATGTTGCGCTCTCGCCGAAAGTCCAACGTGATCGAGAATTTCAGCGGCTTGTAGGCTTGCTTCACTCACCATCATCCCTGCCAACAACAAAGGCATCGCCACATTTTCAAGTGCAGAAAATTCTGGCAGCAAGTGATGAAATTGATAAATAAATCCAAGGTTTTTGTT
>CAMBDN010000267.1 GCA_945865355.1 Legionella genomosp. 1 | reverse complement strand
GATTGCTTCCCAATCAGCTCTTCTAATGCCGTGATTTTTTGTAGCAGAGAATCTGCCAGAGTAATAGCGTTCATGCCGCTATTTGATCATAGCTGTATAATTTTTCAAGTGTTTTTTTAATTTAAATTAGGGGGTACCTGGGGAGTTACAATAAACCTTATATTAAGAATATATCTTTTTTGTGTCAACAAATATAAACTTTTTATGCGTGTTTATATAGTGAAAAGATGACGCACAGATTGATTTATACCAGTCAGATCTGTTATGAGAAAGTGGATCCGGACAATTTCATTAACTCACAACATAAAAATAAACCAACTTATGTGTATTTTAATATGCAAAGAATAACTGGAAAACTGTTAATCATTAGGTCACAAGTTCGAGTCTTGTCCGGGAAGCCAATTAAATCAAGTAGTTAGTGACGTTTCCAAAAATTTCAAAAAAATCATATAGACTCAATGCAGACATGATGAAAATCAAGAAAAACCACCTGACACCTTGGTTCGAAGCCAAGTAATCAGGATATATTTAACAATAAAATCAGTAAGTTGCGATGTAACGAATCCGCAAACTACTGCCTAGCACTGCCACAGTTATGTCACAATTTATGACACAGTCAAGCAAAAGCATAAAGTTCGTCTATAATATACATAATGGCCTATACATGTAATTAAGAGGCGATCATGACGCAGCAAAAATTTGAACAGAAAGATATTGAAAACTGGTTATTTAATCACGGTTCTGCACCTAAGGATGCAAGCTTTCCACTCTCAAAGCTAAGCAAACGTGAACCTGAAAAGTTCGCACCCAAAACAGATACTTCTCAACTTCAATCCGTAGGTGATGGAATCGCCTCTAAACGTATTCAAATTCATTCTGGTAGTATAACTGATATAAAGATCGCTGAGGGAAAAAAGGGGGCAGTTGCTACTTCTAACAACGGTGATTTACTTACTGGTTGTGGTTATGCTGTTGCCAAAGCAATTGTTAATGCTGCTGGCGCTGGTTTCCAGACCGAGCTATATAACCGTTTCGGTGTTCCTGGTGTTATGCAAACCCCTCAGTATGCTAAAGACAACTACAGCAAGACTGAAGGCAGAGGATATGCTATTAGTTGTGACCCACATGACATGAGAACTTCTCATAATATCGATAAAATTGAAATGCTTACTGTTCCTATGGCAGTAACGCCAGAGAACGAGGCAGGTGTAGAAAATATGTATTATGAAGCTTTTGTTCATAATAAAGATTTAGATTTTATGTTAGTTCCTATGGCTGGAATGAGTCATCCTGTGCTTGAAAATAGCTCGGATAAAAGCGCAAAGTTGACTATGAATGCATTCGAAAGATTCGTTCGTGATTACCCAGACTCAAAGCTAAATCTTGTTTGTACCATTTTTAATGATAAAGTTGCAGAAGAAAACTATAAAAAACATGCGCTAGCGAAGGATAATATCCTTGAAAATAAACTGGCTCCAAAGAAGGAAGCAAACCCTGAAGCAAAAAGTACCACTGTACCAAGCAATGTTAATGCCATACCACCAAAAACACTTGTACAGCCGATAGAGCAGCAAAAAATTGATGTAAAACAGTTTCATAAATCTATAAACGAAAGTGCAAATGGATCTAAATTTTCGATTAAAGAGTTTCTAAAGAGCATCGGAATTGGAATTGTAAACGCCCTTAAAACTGCATGGCATAAGGTTTTTGGAAAAAGCAATGAGCCAGGAATTAAGACACAAGTTAAGGAGAACGTTCAGGAAGAACAAAGCAACAAACCTAAAATGTGAGATGATAACTCTTTTTTATACTCTCTAAAAGAAGAAAATGTTCTAGAAGGAAACAATAATATGGAACGTCTTAGCCAATCAGTACTAGATGAATGTGTTCTGATCAATACGGAACTAAAAAAATGCCTTGTTCCCATTCTTCAGAGCATGCGAGAAATTAAAAATGCCGACCCTTATTTCAAAACAGATCTCGATTTAGACTTTGTGTTAAGGCAGATACCTGAGTTATTTTCATCATCTACTCCTGAAAAAGAACAGGAAGAGTATTTAGTTTGGTTTCGTGATGGAATGGCTGATGTTTTATACCATTTAAATCATTTCTTTTGGAATACAAAAAAATTTATCGATGCTCCACAGAGTGAAAATCCAATGACATTAGATACTTTGAGAAAACTCAACAAATTAGGCAAAGAAATTGAACAAACCTTTGATTCTATTATCCAAATCACATCGTAGTGGGTTTTTGTTTCATAACCCAATGCACTAGAAAATTTTGCTTAAAAACAGGTGTTTTTTGATACCCTGTGTATGGTGTATCCTACATTCCGCACCATGGTACTAAACTTTTATTAATTAAATCAAAACAAATCTAATTGATTAATTTAATAACAAAATTTATGTTTTACTACAAAACAACTAGATTCAATTGAAGTTAATTTAACTTAACTTTATACATGCTGCGGAATGTGGGGTGTATTACTACTAATTTTCAATTTAATATCATCGTCGACAACCAGACATCACAAACACACAATGAACCGCGCTCATAAAAATAAAAAACACATACTATGATGAGTATAAATCGCCAGCATACTAAATGAAGAGCTCACGTCGGGTAACAGGATCGAATTGCTCCGATCCCGTCCCCTAAGAACGTAGCGTGCGACTTTCACCGCACTACGCTCAAGCCTTTCGAAGGCTATTCACCCAGCAGTAATTCACTTCCGATAACATTTAGTTTTTGGTCTTTTGCCCATTGGATAAGAGAACAGTGCTTGATCCATTTTTCTCTATCTTCGAAATATTCTTTATATTCCGGGAGATAAGGGTTAGCAATCGATCTTACTTTGATGTGCCGTTGTATTTTTGTATCCATCATTTTGCAGATACAAATATTCTTCTTACCATCCTTGGTTTTAACAACATCGCTAAAGATCCATCGCCGAGATAAGCTTCGATTTCGAAAATAGCGGTCCATTGCTTTAACGCGTTTATGTCCATTAAATTTTCTTATCGTCCAATAAAATGTTTTCTGGTAAATATAATTATCCAGTGCGGAGTAGGTTGTGATGAGCGACAATTATAATTACCCACTCGTATTGCCTCATGTAAAAATCATACTTTTAACTAATCGTTGCCTCAGCAAGAATCATACTTGTCCCCAATAGCACGAGCAATTAACTGTTTACAGTTTGTCGTTGAATGAGCGTAGAT
>CAMBDN010000266.1 GCA_945865355.1 Legionella genomosp. 1 | reverse complement strand
TAACCCACTACCAAATTTATCAATTGTCGATGGGCAACAACAATGGCCTTTTTTACTGACTTTCCATCTACAAACGGTGATGCATGTTCCTTTGCCATTTCAATTAATGATTCATCGGGTGCATCAGTGCTTGCAGTAAATTGTGCTCTAAGTTTTCCATTAACTTGTACAACATAGTCTACCTGATCTGTTTTTAGTGCGCTTTTATCGTATTTAGGCCATGTTGCATCAACAATGATTTTTTCAAAACCAAGTTGTTGCCATAGACAATGACAGATATGAGGCGTAATCGGTGCTAAAAGTTGAAGTAAAAAACTCATTCCTGAATGTAAAAAGAATTTATCTTCTTCTGTTTCAATTTGATAAGTAGAAAGCTCGTTGAAGAGCTTCATGCATCCTGAAACGACAGTATTAAACTGTTGACGCTCATAATCATGGCTAGCTTGAGCAAGGATTTGATGAACGTGCAAACGAGATTTTTTTAGCCGGCTATCTGATTCTTGCCAATTGATAGTTGAGTTGCCGTCAACGGTTAATTCGTTTATTTCAATGAATAGCTGTTGATGCTGGTGTGCAAATGCCCAAAGACGTTTCAGAAAACGATGAGCACCCTCTACGCCGCTGTCTGACCATTCTAATGATTGCTCGGGTGGCGATGCAAACATCACGAATAAGCGAGCTGTATCAGCACCATAGGTATCGATCAAATGATTTGGATCGACGATGTTGCCCAGAGATTTAGACATTTTATGTCCATTTTTCAAGACCATTCCCTGGCTAAGCAAGGATATGAAGGGCTCATCTGAATTCACTAGGCCTTCATCGCGCATTAATTTATGAAAAAATCTAGCATATAGAAGGTGCATGACAGCGTGTTCAATACCACCTACATATTGATCAACCGGGGTCCAATATTTTGCTCGATCATCAAGCATTGCATTTTCCTGGCCTTTGCAAGCAAACCGGGCATAGTACCAAGATGACTCAACAAACGTATCAAAGGTGTCTGATTCACGGGTTGCGTCTTGACCACACTTAGGACAACTTGTGTGAATGAATTCATTACATTGCGCTAAAGGTGAGCCACTGCCTGTTAATTCGATTTGCTCAGGCAATTTAACGGGAAGATCGGCTTCTGGTACGGGTACGATTCCACACTCCTCACAAATGATCATAGGAATAGGCGTGCCCCAATAGCGCTGCCGTGATACACCCCAATCCCGTAAGCGGTAGTTCACGGTGGTTTTACCCGCATCATTTTCTTCTAAATAGATGGTAATTGCTTTTTTTGCCTCTGAAGAAGTTAAACCATCAAACTTTCCTGAGTGAATAAGTGTGCCCTCGGTTGTAAGAGCGGACGCTTTGAAATCATGCTCCATATTTGCTGTTGGCTTAATGACTTGTTTGAGCGGTAATTTATATTTTTTCGCAAACTCCCAGTCACGCTGATCGTGCGCTGGAACTGACATCACAGCACCTGAACCGTATTGCATAAGAACAAAATTAGCCACCCATACAGGCAATTGTTCACCGCTGATAGGGTGTGTTGCAGACATGCCTGTGTTAATCCCCCGCTTTTCCATGGTAGCGAGCTCAGCTTCAACCATACGAACACCCTGGCAGCTGTCAAGAAACGCTTGCACTTCTGGATTGCTTGCTGCAGCCTGCTTGGCTAAGGGATGATCGGGTGCTACAGCTAGATAGGTAGCTCCTAACAAGGTATCTGGTCGTGTTGTATATATTTTTAAACGTTTAGCAAAGCCATCTACTTTAAAATAAATTTCGCTACCTTCTGAGCGGCCGATCCAATTGCGTTGCATTTGCTTGACTTGCGCAGGCCAGCCGTCAAGCTGATCAAGACCTTCTAATAACTCATCGGCATAGGCGGTAATTTTAATAAACCATTGAGAAATTTCCTTTCGTTCCACTAATGCACCTGAGCGCCATCCGCGGCCATCGACCACTTGCTCATTTGCTAGAACGGTTTGATCAACCGGATCCCAATTTACAACGGCATTTTTTTTATAAACCATACCGCGTTCGTAAAGTTTGATGAAAAACCATTGTTCCCAGCGGTAATAGCAAGGGTCACAGGTTGTAATTTCACGACGCCAATCATAAGCATTGCCCAGTCTCAAAAATTGAGCTTTCATGGCGGCAATGTTTTGTTTTGTCCATTCTGCAGGGGGGATCCCATGTTTTATAGCGGCATTTTCAGCAGGTAGACCAAATGCATCCCACCCTATAGGTTGTAATACATTTTTACCCAGCGCACGTTGATACCGAGCGATAACGTCACCTAAGGTATAGTTGCGAACATGTCCCATATGCAAAGAGCCACTTGGGTAGGGGAACATGGATAAACAATAAAATTTTTCTTTATTTAGGTCTTCAGTAACGTTGAAAGTTTGTTTTTTAAGCCAATATTGTTGGGCTTGTTCTTCGATGTTCTGCGGTATATAACTTATATCCATAGTGTAATAAGCAAAATTTAATTGGGTTGGTAAGGATAACGCCTCTTCTGCTTTGCAGCAATAGGCAGCGATGACAAGGATAGTAAAACAATCAGTAAGCAAAATAATAAGATCGGAGTATCTCCAAAGTAAATCCACGGAGTAGAGCCCGATTCTGAGTAGAGCTCTGCCTCTAAAACCCCCACACTAAATGCGGGTAGAGAGGAAATAATTGCGCCATCTGCATTAATGATTGATGATAATCCATCATTGTTTGAGACAACTTGAAATCTCCCCGTCATTTTCGAAAGCACTTGAGCCATTTGCAATTGTTGATAGATAGCAAAAGAGTGGCCAAACCAACCGACGTCGCTAATCGATACGATCCATTCTGCTTGTGGTAATTGTTTACGTAGTAATTGTGGGTATGCTAATTCATAGCAAATCAATGCTGCGATGGGGTGATTGTGAACCCGTATCAGCGATTTTTTGTTATCTCCTGGTTTTAAATTTGCGATGGGAATTTTTAACCAATTCATCAAGTGTGAAAAGGGTTGTGGGATATATTCGCCAAACGGAACGAGATGTTCTTTCAGATAAATGCCGTTTGCCACACCCAATGCCATCAATGTATTGTAGTAATAATTTGCATCTGTGTCGCTTTGCTTTGGTATTCCTAGTAATACGGCACTACCGGCTTGAGTCGCTTTTTGATGAAGTGTTTCAATGAAATCATTGACATAGTTTTCTGGTAATGGAATTGCCGATTCGGGTAAT
>CAMBDN010000265.1 GCA_945865355.1 Legionella genomosp. 1 | reverse complement strand
TTCAATTTTTAAAGCTTGTGCTTGAATGAGCTCAGATTGCTTCCCAATCAGCTCTTCTAATGCCGTGATTTTTTGTAGCAGAGAATCTGCCAGAGTAATAGCGTTCATGCCGCTATTTGATCATAGCTGTATAATTTTTCAAGTGTTTTCTTAATTTAAATTAGGGGGTACCTGGGGAGTTACAAAAATGTTAATTCAGTGATTGTATATTATGCAGTTGGAGTATTAAGGGAGTATTGAGTGAGGCCTGAACGTTATAGTTCCTTATAACCTGTTTACGAGTGCACCCATAAGCTTGCTACGGAGCTGCTCCTGTTCTTCGGTATTTAATTTTCCACCTTGTTGGTTACTGATATAAAAGGTGTCTTCTACCCGTTCGCCTGCTGTGGCAATTTTGGCGTTGTGTAAATTAATTTTCTCAATTAAAAAAATGTGACTAATGCATGCTAATAAGCCAGGTCTATCTCCTGTTACTAAAAACATACAGCTGTGTTGGTGTTGATTGTCTTCTGTATATGAGATTTGTGGTTGTAAAGCAAAATGGGCTTGGGCGCGGGTGAGCCTTCGTTGGGTTACTGTTGGTAATTGATGTTGGTCCGCCAAATGCTTCATCAATGCCTGGTGAATGGTGAGTGTTTGTTTTTCATCGAAAAAAGCTTGGTTTTTTTCGTTTAAAATAATATAGGTATCTAAATCATAGTTGTTGTCAGTGGTTAGAATGGAGGCTTCTTGAATGGTCGCGTGATGGTTGGTAAGTACAGTGGTGGTGATGGTCAGTCGTTCATCACGGTGAGGCATATAGATAAACACCTCGATGCCACCCTGAGTATGATGGGGCATAATAATAACCAGTGGAAACTGTTTACAATTTAGAATGGCCTTGGTGTGACGAGCGATTATTTCCGGTGGCTCATGTAGGAAGTATTTCCCTTTAAAATGTTTCCACAGGGCGTTAATCGCTTCAGGTGCAACCGCTTCATCGACTAAAATATCAAAAGCTTGCTGTCTGCGCATACTAATCATGCTGTTCTCATCAAATAGTGCTTGTTCTTGTTGCATTGCTTGACTTGCAGAGTAGTATAATTCCTTGAGCAAAGAGTCCTTCCAGGCATTCCAAAGTGTGGGGTTAGTCCCACAAATATCAGCGACGGTTAGTAGATAGAGGTAATCTAAGTATTCACCTTGAGGAAGAAGGTTACAAAAGTTGGTAATCGTTTTAGGATCGTATATATCTTGTCGTTGGGCAGTTTGTGACATCAACAAGTGATTTTTTACCAGCCAAACCAATAATTTTTGTTCATCGCTGTCTAGACGGTGTCTTTGGGCAAATTGTTGCGCTTCTTGTGCACCAAGCTCTGAGTGATCTCCTCCTCTTCCTTTAGCAATATCATGGAAAAGGGCCGATAAATAAAGGATGACACGACTTTCAATTTTAGGCATTAATTTTGCACATAAAGGAAACTGATGTGTATATGGCTCATTTAGAAAGCGAGCTAAGTTACGAATAACGAATAAGGTGTGTTGATCGACGGTATATACATGAAATAAGTCATATTGCATTTGACCTGTGACCCAAGCAAAACAATCCAAATAATGGCCGAGGACACCAAACTGACTCATACGCTGCAATGATGCATAAGGATTTTCGGCTGTCTTTAAAATATTCATAAAGGTATGTGTGGCTAGCTCTGATGTTCTAAATTGCTCGTCGATAAGATAAAGATGTTGACGAATTAAACGTATCGTACTGGCACGTACACCTTCAATTTGTGGGTATTTAGCCATCCACAGAAAGAGTTTTAATAAGGTTACCGGCTGTTCTACAAAGACTAAATCATGTCTTGCTTCGATGTAATTATTTGATAATTGAAATGCCTCATCGAGGTGGGTTATTTTTTGCTTTTGAGCAGGGGCAATCGCTTCGGAAAACCATTGTAATAACATTTCATTTAATTCTCGAACGCGTTTGATAATATTGAAATAGGCTTTCATGAACTGTTCAATGCCTAATGATTCCGAGTTATCTTGGTAGCCAAATAACTGAGCCAGTTTGAGCTGGTAATCAAACAAGAGTCGCTCTTCATTTTTGTTTGCTACCATATGTAAAGCGAAGCGTACTCGCCAAAGGAAATGTTGGCAATGGATTAATTCTTCATATTCTTTGTCAGTAATAAATCCACAGCTAATTCCATCGGCGAGCTTTTTAATGTCAAAATTTCGTTTGCTAACATTCAATAGTACCTGCAAGTCGCGCAGCCCACCGGGACCATATTTGACATTTGGCTCGAGGGAATAGGCTGTCTCCCCATACTTTTCATAGCGCTTATTCTGCTCGTCACATTTGGCAAAAAAATAGTCATTTATGGACCACATGTTTAAGGGATGGGTTTGATAAAGCAATTCCTCCATTAATGTTCCACGACCACATAATAAAAAGCTATCAAGTATACTGGACATCACCGTGAGATTTTGGCTAGCCAATAAAGCACAAGCTGGAACGGTAGTGATTTGTTGGCTTATTTCAAAACCAACGTCCCAACAATCCTGGATGAATAGTTGAGCACGCTGCAAAACTGATTTTGGGATAGTTTCTGCATGAAGCAATAGGATATCAATATCCGAATGAAGCTGTAATTCTCTGCGGCCATAACTGCCTAGTGCAAGCAAGCAAAAATGCCCCTCGTATTCAAGACGATGTTTTTGAAATAAATTAATTAAGATGACGTCGATATGTGCGACGAGTTTGTGGGTGATGGTAGTGATATTGCCATGTTGACAAAACTCCTGACAGAGCTCTTCTTTCAGCTGCTTGATGGCCTTTCTTAACAAGATATTATCGTCTTTCATCGTAATACAACCACTCGCTGCGAATAGGGCTGTCGTATCATTTTCCTGGCGTATTGCATGTTCTTATGTCCTTTAAGTAGCGAATGATGGTCACTTGGTATAGCACGATAAATATTATGCTATCAAGTAAGAGGGCAAGCATAGGTTGTGTCGCAAAAACCGAGAAGATAACTTCTTGCTTGCTTGCTTGCTTGCTTGCTTGCATGCTTGCTATGATGCGTTTTCAGCGAGGGAAAATCACATAAGGACGGTGTTTAGTGGCAGTCGTTACAACAAACAATAGTATTGCGTTACTGGGGGTCTTGTCGGTCCTATTATCGAGCCCCATACTTGCAGCCAGCCAGCCAGCCAGCCAGCCAGCCAGCCAGCCAGCCAGCCAGCCAGCCAGCCA
>CAMBDN010000264.1 GCA_945865355.1 Legionella genomosp. 1 | reverse complement strand
AAAATTCTTAAGTAGGTTTATTGATGATGTGCCAACACCAAAATTTTCAATGGCAATCTTGATACCCCTTTTTTTTAGTGAACTAATGAGTGCTAAATTTACTTTAGTATCTTGCAGCGTACTTTCCTTAATTTGCACCGTAAAATGGTTTAAGTTGATATCCATTTTTTGAAAAACATCTGAGATGACTGCATTCAAATCCTCTGTTAGCCCCACTATAGGTAGATGAAGATTAGCAAAGACCGCTTTTTCTTTCCGACGTAATCCATACTGACTACAAATTGTCTTAAAGATCCATGAATAAACATCAACAAGTAAATTTTTGTCTTGTATCTCCACCATAAATTCATTGGCATGTATCACGCCCTTGCTAGGATGTCGCCAGCACAACTGCACCTCGCCCCCAATTATTTCACTCGTTGGAAGGGCCACTATTGGTTGGTAATAAATGATAAGCTCATTCTGCTTCATTGCAAGGTACAAATCATCTATAAATTTTGTGGTTTCACGTTTCAGTGTTGGTCTAGTTTGTGATGAAAGTTGAATGTTGTTTTTACCCACTTTCTTCACACAATACATCGCCGTATCAGCATTTGTAATCAGTTCATCTGCATTGCTTGCATCATCTGGATAAACACTAATACCTGCACTAAGTGTTGCCAAATACTCCTGACCATTAATTAAATATGGTTTTCGAATGGCAGCAAGAATTTCTTCTGTTATTTCAAGAATATTTGCTAACCCAGACATATTCACTAATAAAATCGCAAATTCATCTCCGCCCAACCGCGCGACCACATCGGTTTCACGCACCATACTTGATAATCGATGCGCCACCTGTTCTAAAAAATCATCGCCAAAATCATGCCCAAATTGATCATTTATTTTTTTAAAATCATCAATATCCAGATACAAAACGGCAGCCTTTGTATGATGATTTATTGCATAACTCATTTCCGTATTTATTTTTTTTCTAATATCGTTCGATTAGCAAGTCCCGTTAAAAGATCATGTTGCGATAAATGTAATAATTCATCTTCTATACGTCGCCGTTTAATGAAGAGACCAATTTGCTGCCCAATAGCCGTAAATAATTGTAAGAAATTACGGTCAGGCTCAGGAATAGCGTGACCATAAAATAATAGCATGCCTAATACATCTTCTTTAAAAATAATGGGGATTCCAAAGCAACTTGTTAAACCAAATTCATCAATAAACTGATTAGAGATACTTTCAGGAAGTTTTGTTTTTATATCACCCAGCCAATAGGGGGATTTGTTTTTCCATATTAAACCAGGTATTCCCTCGCCTATCGTTACTTTTGCCTGGTAATCGATCGCTTTAATTCGTTTTAATTTATTACTTGCTAGCCAGTGAGACACACAGATAATAACATTTTTATCCTTATCAACGGCCCAAACCTCTCCCACTTGCCAAGAAAAATATTCACCAATCGTTTTCAATATCTTTTGTGCATCAACATTTAAATTAACTGACTCAGCCAAAATGCCTGCGATGGTTAATTGCATGTGCAATTGGTTTTCTGTTGATTTTTGTACAGATTGTTTTTTTATCATTACAATCCCGCTCTATTAGTATACAATTATTCAATTTGTCTAGCGCCTGTACAACCTAGTATCCTATAATAGATCTACGAGTAAAGCGACTCAGGGATGAAGGCAACCTCATTGAAAAATTCAATTGCAATAAATATAATTACACCATCAAAAATTAAGACAGCGCCCCAAAAAACCGGCGAGGCTCTACTTGTGGTTGCTATTGGTGCTTCTGCTGGTGGATTAGACGCCTTAGAACAATTCTTCAAGCTTATCCCCATTAACAACAATATGGCCTTTGTCGTCATTACCCATTTGGATCCTGAGCATAAAAGCATCATGCCTGAATTAATTCAAAAGCACACGGTCATGCCTGTTTTTGTGATTAAAAATGGACTCCCCGTAAAGCCCAACACAGTGTATGTGATCCCCCCTAACAAAAATGTATCCATAAAAAATAATTTATTATCTCTCAAAGCACAAGATGAACCCCATTACACCAATCTACCCATCAATTATTTTTTCCGAACACTAGCACTCGATCAGGGTGAAAACGCAATTGCGGTTATATTATCAGGCTTTGGTACAGATGGTTCTTTAGGGTTACGTGATATCAAACAACAAGATGGAACTATTGTCGTGCAAGATCCACAAACGGCAACGTATGATGGAATGCCGCGAAGCGCCATCAATACCGGCTTAGTTGACTCCGTTGCCCCCGCTGAAAAACTATTCGCAGCGCTCAATAAACTTATTAAAAAATCGCATCGCCCCAATGACAATACGCTTTCTGAATTCCAGCAAATATTTACAATATTGCGCGCTAAAACGGGACATGATTTCTCTGGGTATAAAACAAGTGTCCTGCATCGACGTATTGACAGACAAATGCAACGACTTCATTTAACAAGTATGAGCGATTATCTTCGTTATCTTCGTTTAAATGTGCATGAGATCGATCATCTTTTTACCGACCTATTAATCAGTGTCACTTGTTTTTTCCGTGATCCTGATGCATTTAATGACCTAAAAACGGTTGTTCTTCCTCGATTATTTAAAAAAAAACCCAATGATTATATATTTCGCATATGGATTCCTGGATGTGCTACGGGTGAAGAGGTATATTCTTTGGCCATCCTCTTTCGAGAGTACATGGATGAGACCAAACAATATTTTCACATCCAAATATTTGCTACTGATATTGACCTTTTTGCTTTGGATATCGCTCGTATGGGTCTTTATCCAGAAACCATCGCACAAGAAGTAAGCCCCGAACGTTTAAACCGATTCTTTGTAAAAGATAAAAACCAGTACAAAATTAAAAAAGAAATCCGTGAAATGGTGGTTTTTGGAGTACAAAATCTGGTTCAACAACCACCATTCACCAAGCTTGACCTTATTTCTTGCCGTAATTTATTAATTTATTTGGGCACAGAGATACAGAGAAAAATATTTCCATTATTTCATTTTAGTTTAAAACTAAAAGGGGTTCTTTTTTTGGGCATGTCGGAATCAGCTAACCATTATGATGAGCTGTTTGCCCCCCTAGGGATCTCAAACTTAATAACCTACCCATTATGTCAGGGGGTAGAAAAATAGCATTTGATGAATATGGTTATCATAGGATAGGATCCATTTCATCTTTAAACTGAAGGAATGACTGGTTGTACACGGATGTTGAGCGATAAAATAAAA
>CAMBDN010000263.1 GCA_945865355.1 Legionella genomosp. 1 | reverse complement strand
CGCACCGTGCAGCTCGAAGAGCTAAATTTAAAACTATTGCACTACCTTCCCGACTCGTTTCATGAACATTGCCCTGTTGGAAGTTTTAATAGGGGTTGCCTTGCCATCGTCGCTGATGACCCTGTATGGGCTTCACAACTACGTTATGTAATCCCCGAATTACGCGATAATCTTCGCGCAAAAGCAGGCATTTATCAGTTAAGTTCGATCAAGGTAACGGTTGCAACAACTGTAATCACGTCCTCAACAACATCTGTAAATCCAAACCCACCACAACTGTCAACAAAAGCACGTGACACCATCCATGATCTTGGAAATCACTGCAATTATCTACCATTAAAACAAGCACTCCATCATCTAGCAGACGTTAAAGACCCCAACAAATAGCAACAGCTAGGGGGATTGGACCTTTATTTTTCCAATTCAATTCTTAGCACCAAATACTTTAAGCAGGTTAAAATAACGACTGCCCCACTTACAATACTAATGGTTAATCCCCACCAAATGCCCCGCCACCCAACCGGTAGACACCAACATACTAGCCGCTAGCACATCATTCCCTAAACTAGCTAGCATTTCAGCACCGATAAATACACTACAGGCATAAATTAATTGTGAAACAACGAGTGTAATACCAAAAATAGGGGGGTTGTTGATTTCCTGCTTAATCAATCGATTGAGTTTAATTTAAGTCATTTCTCAATAACCCCGAGAAAGAACGTCATCCTGAACGCAGTGAAGGATCTGCAAATCAGACACAGTGCCGCCATTAGCATATCCCTCAGGCGTCCAAGGTTATTAAGAAGCGACTCAATTGAAACATGTAACTTACCCCTCGTGATTAGAGGGTTTATGCTTCGATAGGAAATAAATCGGATTGAATAAATGGTTGATAACTTTCCTTGTCAAAATAAGTGTATTCCCAAGCATCTTGCTGGGCAATGAGCGCTCGTAGCAACTTGTTGTTAAGCTCATGACCTGATTTATATCCCTCAAAAGCGCCAATTAACCCGGCACCCAGAAGATATAGATCGCCAATAGCATCCAGAACCTTATGCTTAACAAACTCATCGTCAAAACGAAGACCATCCTCATTGAGCACACGATAATCGTCTACTACAACGGCATTATCTAAACTACCACCTTTCGCTAAATCACACTCACGCAGTTTTTCATAATCAGAAAGAAACCCGAACGTCCTAGCTCGACAAACTTCCTTTACGTAAGACGTATCTGAAAAATCAAAGGTTGCTGTCTGTGGTTTGTCGTTAAATACGGGGTGATCAAAATCAATGGTAAATGAAACTCTATAGCCATTATAAGGAAGAAACTGCACATATTTGCCGTTCTCTTCGATACGAATCGGCTTCAAAATGCGAATAAAACGCTTCGCGGCACTCTGCTCACGTATACCGGCCGATTGTATTAAAAAAACGAACGGAGCAGCACTGCCGTCCATAATTGGAATTTCAGCTGCATTGATGTCGATATAAGCATTGTCTATACCTAAACCCGCAAGTGCAGATAATAGGTGCTCAACGGTAGCAACTTTTGCCCCATTATGTTGCAGGGAAGTGCATAGCATAGTGTCGCTGACATTATCATAAGTCGCCGGAATTTCAACAATTGATGGAAGATCTGTGCGTCTGAAAATGATGCCCGTATTTATTGGAGCGGGTCGAAGTGTAAGAAGTACCTTATCACCAGAATGTAGGCCAACGCCTGTCGCTTGAATCACCTTTTTAGGAGTTCGTTGTTTTATCATTCAGTACTCACCTCTTACCTACCCCTTAATTTTGACGCGGAGATGTCGTAAATAATACCAACAATTTATTGATAAGTCTAATTTTTTCATTCCTTGTGTTACGGCAATTTGTGCTGTTATTTGATATCATGTGTTTGTCCTGATTCCTTATTAGAGCAATATCACCTCGAGTTAGGGCTATTCTCAACTCATTTGTTAAAAGACTGCAAATGCTTTACATTGGTCGTCATTTGACTCGTCATGTAGAGCAAAAGCAGTAATCCGTAAAAATTCAATGAATAAATACTTAACTTATCAATCATGGATTTCATCAACCCTAAGGGAATATTATTTATAGGAACATTAAGACAACATAAACACAAAAACCAAGCTGGTTTAGCGAATAATAAACTTCTGTTAGATTGCACCGCATGATTCCATGTTAATGCAAATGGAAAAGTAAGAATCGTAAAATAATATAACCAACCAAATGGACTCAATAGCAGCATGACAACAAGCGACAAACAAAATGATTGATGAACGATCTTCATTTTCTCAATTTCTATCATTTTAACTAAATAAAAAATAGCAGTAATACAGAAAAGAGTAATGTAGAGTCCATTTACGAATAACAAATTCTGACCACTGTTAGTGCCATCCGAAAATACTCGGAAAACAAAGCCAAAGATCGATCCATTCCAGCTTTTACCGTACCACAAGACCTGAGACATCATAGAAAAATATTGTGTATAAATGATGTTACCATAAACAAACATTGGGATGAGTGCCATGAGCAAAAATGTACTCAACATTACCATGCTCACCTTATAGCGTTTTTGCAAGACTACATAGACAAACAGTAAGGCTGGAAATAACTTTATTGATATGATAATCCCCCAAAGAACACCAGCGGCGTAGTCATTCTTTTTCATGTAATAATGGTACCCACTCATTATTAAGAATAGAAGCAAACTACCTAGCTGACCAAGAGCGGTGTTCATTAGTGTTGCAAAAAATGACAAATAAATCAGGTACAAATAGAATCCATTTCTTCTAAGAAAAGCTCTCGGAAAAGCGTAGCTGAAGCCAATGCCAGCACCAACTAACCCCAAAATTAACGATAGTGCTGACCACAAACCCAGCGCAGTATAATAATTAAGGTGTGATAAAGGATTCAACAACCACAATAGGATAGGTGGATTTAAATTAGCAGGTATTAATTTTGCCATTGGCAAATGGCCCGAGGATAAGATTAGGTAAGGGTTTTTTCCTAATGACACGGTTTGGCACGATGAATAAAAGATTGAAAAATCGATGATATCTTGAGAGGTAAAAATAAGATAAAACAATACGGCATAGAGGCAAAGCAGCAACAATCCAAAGCTTACTCTCGAAAAGTTTCTGTGCACGTTTTTCACGCCTTGGTAATTGATAATCAGTGAGCCGATTGGCACCAGGAAATATTCATGCGTTTCCCCTTTGAAATAGAGGGGCTAAGGCGGGTTGTTTTTAAAGGTATCTAACACATCACTCCTAGCCTCCCTTTTTAAAAGGGAGGG
>CAMBDN010000262.1 GCA_945865355.1 Legionella genomosp. 1 | reverse complement strand
GCTACGAGCAATGGATGTGATAAGTAATTGCTATAAATTACGACGTGATTTATTCAATGAGGTTATTGCCTCTTTTATTGGGTCATTCGCTCCAGGCATGGAGCATATGAATTCGAAATTTCAGGCTGTTGTCAATGCGTAACTTCTATGTTCTACTAAAATCCATAAAAATAGTTGAGAAACATCTACAAACCGCAACGGAGAAAAGAGCTCTTTTTTTTAGAAAAAAACTAGAAGAAGCAAAAAAGAGATTAGATGGACAAGAAGAGGCTATCGCCGCTATTAAATCTGTAAAAGAAGCTGTAAATATCTCTCAAAAAATTAGTCTGACATTTCCACCCTTTACTCGACTTTGCGACATGAGCGTTAAAGAAATGGAAACGTTAACTTCGCTCTTGAAATACAACCCACAAGCAGCAGGCGCCGTGGGACAAAAGTTATACCAAAATATAAGCCAGGTTAGCAAATTCAAAAAATTATTAGGAAGCGAATTAAAAAAAATCACCCCCAACTATTACAATTTTGAACAAATTGATAAAACTATAGACGCATTCACTTTTGGCGTTTTAGGCAGGAAAATTGCAGAAGAGTATGTTGCTGGACTTGCACAGAGTTTAATATCACGACTTAAAAGACAGAAATTGACGGCTCCTCTGCCAGCTGAGGCTAGAGATATAGTCAATGCCATTATTAATTTTCATAATTATCTAGAAGAAAGTGGAGACAAGATTTCCAATAAGGGCGCTGTACTTAAGGTATTAAATGCTTACTCTCTTGAAAAATTAACAGATGTTCTTGAGGATACCTACGCGATTAATCATCTTTCCGAACGTGAACAGCAAAAGATTCAACCTTCTTTGATCAGCAACCATTTGACCAAAGAAGACCATCGATTCATGTATTTATTCGATAAAATTGTTTCCCATGAGCAAGTGGCAAGCACGCAAGAAAAACATGCACTATCGATCTTATTGGAAAAAAATCTTGGTAATTTAGATCTAAATAAGCGAATAGCGCTTTTTGAAAAAGAAAAACATACTTTGGTCAAAAAATATTCTTTTTCTACACCAGACATGAAATATTTCATGTTTAAAACCAACTTAACTCAATTAAACGATACCTTGCTTGCAAAAGCAGAAAAAGCCATTAAGGCCATTGAAGAAGGGAACCCATTAGAAGCTAAAGATCTGTTAACATTGTATGAGTTAGGTCGATTAGATGATCTTTCCAAAATGCATAAAATATTAGAGAAGTATGACCAAATGGGGCTCGTGAAGCCTAGTAGTACGCTAAAGAAATTATATGAACAAACAAGCCACGGTGTTGAATTGATGCAAACCATTAATGGGAAGGTTACAGACGAGCATCTCCTAGAAAGTGGTGATTTGGTAATGAATCATTCAAAGAAAAGTTTGGCTTTAAAAAATATACAAGCCGATCGTGAAGTTGCTTTAACACAAACTTTTATTTCTCAATATGGTCATGCAGCACAAGTATTTATGGATCCGGAAACTGGAGCTCCTAAATTCTCTCACGTATGGGGCGAACATCAGGTTGATAAAGTAAAAGTTGTGGATATTGCTATATCGGATACGTTTCGCGTGGATCCTATAAAATTAGTTTCTCCCGATATGTTGGCTCTTTTAAAAGAGCATTACGGCAACAAGAATTACCAAGCTGAAATCCGTAAGTTATTCAAAGATAACGTTCAGCAACTTCTTGTTAAATCGCAAGAACGATTTGAAGATGTTATGAATGATAAAGATGCGCGCTTTCAAGCTGGATGGGCTGATTATGGCTTTTATGGTGGCCACAAAGAGTCTGAAATCCCCGATAGAAGTAACGTACATGGAGAAATGTTTGGTAAAGATGGCTACAAAATTAAGGATAAAATGATTTGTTCTGAATTTGTGGCAAAAAGCGTTGTAGCCTCAATTTATGAAACGAATGCGCAATTAAAACAAATATTATTGGACGGGAAGAAAGTATCGCCAGAAGAATTGCAAGGAAAGAATATACTGCGCGTTCCAATGGAGCGCGAACGTTTAGAACGAGTTCATCCTGAACGCCTTATAAAGCTTTTACAAGCCGAAAACTGTTTGGATTCAGTTCCTAAATCTGCGTATTTAAGTCATCTTTTAAATCAGGTTGATCCCTATTTGAAATCCGATCCAAAAACCGTACAGAGTCCAGGTATCATTTTTTACGATGAATTGGTTAACTTGGCAAGAAAGACTCCAGTAAAAAACGAATTTGTGCGGAAAGCAGTTGACGCTTGTCGTACCTATAGTGAAGATGAGGGGAGGCATTGGGTGTTGATATAGACACACCAAGAATGCAAACGTTCTTAAGTGAAAATTTTGGTAAGGTGCATGATGAGGTTAAAAGTGAACCTAAAGGAATTTTACGCTCTATTGCAAATTTTTTCCGATCTTTTGCTGCGTATTTTGGCTATAAGAAAGAATCACAAGCCATTGTGGAGAGAACGATTGGTGAAATAGAGAAAGTACATTCTGAAGCTCTCAAAGATAAATACTTAGAGGACAAAACGTTAGATCAAGCGGAAAACGGTGAGGAAGAGCTTCACCAGTATGAAGGGGATGTCGAGAAGTCGGGTGAGCAAGACAGCTATTCAGAAAAATTTAAGCCCATGGAAGCTCGTTCAAAGGAACTGAAAGGACATCAACCAAAGCTTAGTGCAAAACATCAAGAAAAAATTGATCAATTTAAACTATTTAAAGTTGTCGCTCAACGTACTATTAGAGGTGATGATGTGGCTTCTCGAACACATAAGGATGATCACTGTTGTTACTATCCGATATGATGACAAGAGTCATCGTATCGTCACTTCGGTATTCATGCGCTTGAAATTTATGGATTGCCGCCAGATCTAGCGAGATGAGATTAATTATTTTTTAATTATAAAAATCGTCTTCATTGGTGAGAAAGGTAGGATAATTACTGGCTATTCATAATAATTTTTGCTAACCTTCGCAGTTCAACGATGGTGGCTCTATTGGTCCCTCCGCGACGATAGATTGTGAACCCCGTCAGGCCCGGAAGGGAGCAGCGGTAACAGTTGATTCGGGCGCCGGGGTGTGGCTCTTAGGGCTGCCGCCCAACATGTGAGTGCGCGTACTCAACAAAGAATATAATATCTTATGAGCTATATTGCCCTAGCACGTAAATGGCGACCGCGTACGTTCTCCCAACTGGTGGGACAAGAGCATATCAATAAAGCCTTGAGCAACTCGCTCAACCAAAATCGATTACATCATGCCTATTTATTTACTGGAACCCGCGGTGTTGGTAAAACCAGTGTAGCCCGTTTATTAGCCAAAGCACTTAATTGTGAGAAGGGA
>CAMBDN010000261.1 GCA_945865355.1 Legionella genomosp. 1 | reverse complement strand
TAAAAATCCAACATACATGGGTAATGTACACCGTGCGGTTGAGGGGCGGGTAATACTTCTTATCACAGAGGGCCTTCCGGTGGCTGGTTATTATTTTCTGGTGCGAATTATCAGAATTTTGATGGGTTTGTCAATGCGTAACTTCTATTCAAATAAAACAATGTTAAACAATACCAGTCACCATACCTGGTGGCTGGTTTTTTTAAGATGTCTTGACTTTAGTGAGTATACTTTGGAATTAACCCAATCCAGTAATTTGTCATCTATATCAGCTAGTATTGGGCTAATTGAATTGTTCGAGGCTTATGCGGCTTGCCGTAAAAACAAACGAAGCACTATGAACGCCATTGCTTTTGAGGTTGATTATGAGCGGGAATTACTCAATCTTTGGGAGGATATTCATTCAGGCCGCTATCAACCTGGTCGCTCCATTGCTTTTGTAGTCAATAAGCCTGTCAAGCGTGAAATATTTGCAGCTAATTTTCGTGACCGCGTAGTGCATCATCTTGTTATCAATAAGCTAAATCCTTTATTTGAGCGTATCTTCATTAAAGACAGTTATGCCTGTCGCAAAGACAAAGGCACGCGAGAAGGTATTTTGCGGATAACGCGATTTATCGGCCAATGTTCGGAGCAATACACCAGGGACTGCTATATTTTAAAGCTGGATATCCATGGCTTTTTCATGGCGATTGATAAGCGCATTTTGTGGGCAAAATTGCGTGATTTCATTGTCCATAATTACGCGCAAGCTGATCAAACGCTTTTGCTGACACTTTGCCATAAAATTCTTAACAATAATCCAACGAAGAATTGCTTCGTTAAAGGCAGTCGCTTGAATTGGCAGGGCCTGCCGCCGGACAAAAGTTTATTTTATTCAAAACCAGGCTGCGGGTTACCCATTGGTAACTTAACCAGTCAGATATTTGCTAATTTTTACATGAATGACTTTGACCATTTCATCAAGCATGACTTAGGTCTGCGCTACTATGGGAGATACGTTGATGATTTTGTGTTGGTGCACGAAAGCAAGGATTACTTAAAATCACTTATTCCACAAATTTCACACCATCTTAAAGACGAATTGGGTTTAAGATTGCACCCAAGAAAAATCCACTTACAGCATTACAGTAAAGGCGTTAATTTTCTGGGTGTGAGCATCAAGCCACACCGTATTATCTGCGGAAAGCGAACCAAGGGGAATTTTTATGACGCCATTATTCAGCACAACGCCTTGGTTTTAAAGAGCAAACCAAGCCGCGAAGAGCTAGCGATATTTTTGTGCAGTATGAATTCCTATCTTGGCATCATGAAGCACTACAGCACATACCGTTTGCGTAAACGAATGCTCATCAAGCACCTATCCGCCTGGTGGTGGAATTTGGTTTATTTTAGCGGCGGCTGCGCCAAACTTGTGCCCAAACAAAGAACGGTGCGATAAATAAGATACATAGGATGTAAAACATAATGAGTTTGGATGTTGATGGGTTTATTGAAGAGGTAGGAGGCGGCGCTGTCACCATGATGGTTAGCTATGAGCATCGGTTATTGAAACTTGCACGAAGCTTACCTTGGGATGCTATGCTTGAAGCAATATTACCTGACTTACAACGCACCGATAAAAAACACTGGTGGATGGGTAGACCTCTACGAATTCGCATCCACCTTGGTGCCTACATTTTACAGCAGATGTTTAATCTAACCGACCGAGCAACCGAACAGCACGTGCGTGATAATGCCGCCTTCCGCTTATTTTGCGGCTATGGTCTGCTCAAAACATGGCACGCGCCAGACCACACTAAAATCGAAACGTTTCGTTCACGCTTGACAGCTGAAACCCAACGAAAGCTAGCTAATCTCATGAGCCAGCAAGCCGTGAAGCTTGGCTATGCTAATCCTGCCGAGTTTGATGTGGACTCCACTGTTCAAGAGGCGAATACCGCCTATCCTGCCCTGGTTAATCTACTCATCAAAGTAGCCATCCTAACAAAAACAGTAGCCAAAGGATTGAACCTGCTTTGCCATGCAGGCCAACAAGTGTATCAAGTTAACATTAGCCATCTAAACCAAATAGCTCTTTATTATTTTCGATTAAGACACAAACAGTCAGCAGAGTCATTACTAAAAACAGTACAGCAACAGCTTTGGTGCGCGACCTATGAAACAGTACTACCTGTTTTTAATGCGATGCATCAATTAACAAGCAAGGTCGTCGCGGGTAAATACTGGCCTATTCGCCGGGCGATGGACACGCTGTCTTGGCGCGGTCATCGCCTACTTCAACAAATACATGGCTCACTTTTTGAGGGCATTATAGATACTAGCGTTATGTCGCTGCACGCTTACGAGGTTGCTTGTTTTAACAAAGGAAAGCTAAATAAAGGATTACAATTTGGTCGTGCTTATCAATTGGGACGAATTGGAAACAATTTTGTGGTTGTAGGCGAATGCACTTCAACCCGTATGCCGGATGCTTCCTCATTACGTGCTATGGTCACACTACATCAACGCCTCTTTGGTCCTGGAACCCTACAATCGATAGCGACAGACAAAGGTTACTATGCGTATGAAAATGAGCGAAGACTTGAGCAAGCTGGCGTTAAAAACATCTACTTACCAAGACCCAACCGAACCCTGGATGCTCCGCCTGAGAAAACACCCGGACCAATTCGACAATTACTACATGATCGCCGTGCAGGCATTGAACCTGTCATTGGCCACATCAAACAAAACGGTCAGATGGGCAAAAGCCGCATGAAATCCGATGAAACGACAAAAAGTGCGGGGTATTGCGCAGTACTTGGGTTTAATTTACGACAGCTTACGCGCTATGCTGCAGGAGAGGTCTGCCCAAAATCCGATGAAATGGCGCTGATTGCAGCAAATGATGCTCGAGTTGAAGTGAAAATGAGCATCAAGCAAAGCGTATAAGGGGATAAATAGGACGCGTAGATTTTATCAGAGATTCAGCCGGAAAAATAAATCAAAATAGTATTTTATAGACCAAAATGATTTCGCGACAGCGACTAACTATCCACAAAATCTGTGGATAACATTGTGGGTTGATGGATGATGACTGTTTATAACCTTAGATAAGATCAATGTGGCTGTGTCTTGTCGGGGAAAATTCTCACGGCAACGTATTTTTAACCAGATTTAGATCCGGTGTGTTTAAAACAATCTCACTTAATACTCGTTGGTGCGAAACAAAAAATACACGGTATCTTCTTCCCCTGATTTGTTCATGGGACGTAGGCAGGAAAAAAAGGGGTGTTTCTAATTACACGACTTCGACTTACTATCCACAAAATCTGTGGATAACATTGTGGGTTGACGGATGATGACTGTTTATAACCTTAGATAAGATCAATGTGGCTGTAT
>CAMBDN010000260.1 GCA_945865355.1 Legionella genomosp. 1 | reverse complement strand
AGATTTCGCAGCAAAAAACAGAAGGTGGGATAGCTACGCGCGCATTAAACCGAATGACATCTCTGGGTATGCCGGTCTCTGTAAAAGTAAATTAGAAACAATCAGATTGGAGTAATGCTTACCTTAATTTGATTTATTCAACAACGCCGAGCATAGTTATTTAATGAAAATACTAGATGAAGTTCTAAAAGGGATTGTCAGCAAAGTAACGTACCATAACCCAACAACAGGTTGGTCTGTGCTTAGGGTTCATCCGCTCAATGCGCCGCAACAACAAGAGACGGTGACCATCCATCAAACCAAGGTTTTTGCCGGTGCCACAATGGAGTTTGTCGGCGCATGGACACTAGATAAAAAATATGGTCGTCAATTTAAAGCAAATAAGGCTATTGAAAAAAAGCCAGCAACAGCAGCCTCTTTAGAAAAATATTTGGGCTCTGGTCTTATCAAAGGAGTTGGCCCAAAAACCGCAAAGAAAATTGTGAAGCACTTTAAACAGGATACCTTAGAGATATTTGAGTCCAGCATCAATCGATTAACCGAGGTCCCAGGAATTGCCACCAAAAAACTGAACATGATTGAGGCTGCATGGACGGAACATAAAGCAATCCGAGATGTAATGATGTTCTTACAACACCATGGAATAAGCACTCTTTTCGCAGTCAAAATCTATAAAAAATACAATGATGAAGCAATAAAAATTGTCACAGAAAATCCCTATCAGCTAGCCAATGACTTTTATGGGATTGGTTTCTTTTCAGCGGATAAGGTGGCATTAAGTCTTGGCGTGCCTCCTGATAGTCCGCAACGAATCATTGCAGCAATAAAACATGTTTTGGCAGCCAGTCGAGAGCAAGGACATTGTTATTTAACCATGCCGCAAATCAATGCAGGAATCATAGACTTAATTGATATGAACCTGGAAGCCCAACTCATAGAGCACCTTACATTGATGGAGCAAGAGCAACAACTTAAAACCCGGGTGGTTGAAAAAGACCATGAGGAGTCTATTGGTTATTACTCAAAAACTCTGTTTTATGATGAACAAGCTGTTGCTCAAAAAATTAAAGACATGGAGGGTTTGGTTTCCTCCGACTCGGAGCGAATCAAGTTATGGATTACTACTTATTGCCAACGCAAATCAATTTCCTTAAGTGAGGAGCAGCGTGATGCGGTAAACCAGATTGTTCAATATCGCTTTTCGGTGTTAACCGGTGGTCCTGGTTGCGGAAAAACCACAACGACTTTAGTTCTGGTGAAGCTTCTTGAGGCGATGAAGAAAAATGTTCTTCTTGCAGCACCAACGGGGCGCGCCACCCAGCGAATGACCGAAGTAATTGGGCGTGAAGCCAAAACCATTCATCGCCTTCTTGAGTGGAAAGGTGGTGAGTTTAAAATGAATGAAGAAAACCCACTCGATGCCGATTTTTTAATAGTAGACGAATGCTCCATGCTCGATATCAGCTTAAGCGCTTCCTTACTAAAAGCAATACCACAACACTGCCAGGTTCTTTTTATTGGTGATGCCGACCAGCTTCCTCCAGTTGGCGCGGGGAACGTTCTAAAGGATGTAATTGCCTCGGGCTGCATCCCCTGCTTTCGCTTGACCCAAATCTTTCGCCAGGCACAAGCCTCTTCCATCATCAAATACGCCCATGCTATCAATAAGTCTCAAGTTCCACCTATCAATTCGCCATTTCACCAGCCTGAACTGTGGCATTCAGGAGAGGATTGTCTCTTTATTGACACCGATGAGGCAACCAAAGAACAACTTAGCTTTATCTCTAGAGTAAAAAATCATTTTCAGTGGAACAGTACGGATTTAGAAGAACCATCTCTTGGAACCCCGTTTGAATTCAGGACGGAGGAAATAATTACTTCCGCCTATGAGCACGATTTTGAAGTTCCCAACAAATTTAAACATGTTGACCTGGGTAAGTTGCAACACACCGAAAGCGAAGTGCAGGCTTTAAAGCTGTTATTAAAAAAAATTCACCCTTGGTCGTCCTTGCATTATGGACTTAGTGCCGTAGATGTGGTCGTGCAATTATATTTAAACTGGATACCTAAATACCATGGGGCTACCACTGAGATTCAAATTTTAACCCCCATGACCAGGGGAACTTTGGGTTCTGCGAACTTAAATAACGTCATTCAAGACAAGGCAAATCCCTATTCATTAGATAAAAGTCAATTAAAAGTTGGGGAGCGAATCTTTCGTGAGGGGGATAGAGTAATCCACAGGCGCAACAATTATGATTTGAACGTGTTCAATGGGGATATTGGGAAAATCATCTGCATCGATAATGAAAGCCTTACTTGTCTGGTATCCTTTTTACCCGACAATAGAGAGGTTCATTACCAAAAAGAAGACATTATGGAATTGGATTTAGCCTATGCCATTACCATTCATAAATCACAAGGCAGTGAATTTGCAGCAGTGATTATACCCGTACTAACCCAACACTTTAAAATGCTGTATCGAAATTTAATCTATACCGGATTAACCCGCGCTAAAAAATTGGCTGTGCTTGTGGGTACCAGGAAAGCAATGACCATGGCTATTAAACAGCAAGACACGACCTTAAGACAGACCGCATTAGAACTGTTAATTAAAAAAGACCGGTTGGTTGGTGAGCATTCTTGAGACGCTGCTTAACCCGACCAAGAAATCTCTTACAAAAAATTCATCATCCCAGATAATGGATTATTGTCACATTAAAGCTATACTGAATTTGTTTGGCGCAGCTGGGATGTTGACAGGATGTTGAAACACTAGCGGGTTCAAGGATGAACTCAAATCAATGGCATTTACAGCTGCGCACAGGCACAAAACAAAAACCACCGTTACCCAACCAACTCTTTTGCCTTATCCCAAATATGCGTCAACTCATCAAAGGGTAAGCCTTTTAGGTTAATCAACTCACGTTCCTCAGCAATCAATTTAACCGCTCGTAATCGCCTTTCAAATTTAGTTAATGATTGTCCAAGGGTTACTCTGGGGCTTAACTTACAAAAAATACACAGGGAAAACACCGCGTGGAGTAAATCGCCAATTTCCTCTTGCAAAGCGGTTTGATTCGCCTTAGAAGGGTCATGCTCCAGGTGCTCTTTGATTTCATCGCACTCACTGTGAATTTGCTCCATAATTTGGGCGGCATGTTGCCACTTGAACCCAAATTGGGAGGCTTCTTCCTCCAAAGCACTAATTTTATCTAAAAATTCCATGTTCAACCTAAAGGTGAATTGATGAGTGCTGTAGGTTTTGTCAACCAACAACCATAAACCCTTTATCACAATAATTGATAACTAAAGCTGATTTTACAACGGTTAGGGTCTGCGCGTAAAATACCCTCTAACTTCTCTTTAATAATTGGCAGTTAATGCCCAGTACA
>CAMBDN010000259.1 GCA_945865355.1 Legionella genomosp. 1 | reverse complement strand
CGTTGAGGAGGTCGTTGGCTTTCGCTCAATCACATCTCGGTAATCGCCCTCAACATCCTCACCAAGTCCAGCCGCCATCATTGCTTTCAAAGAGGAAACAATAACCTTCCCTAAGTTAGATAATTCATCTGGCGATTTCTCTAAAGCCGGGAGTAACACCACTAAAATTCGACGGTTCAAAACAACATCTTTAAAGTCTACCTCAGCGAGATTGGTACGAATAATATGACCATAAGTATCCGCCAAGGATGAAAAACTACGCACTAATTGCATGGTAATAAAACCATGTTGCTCCAAAACCTGAGATACTTGCTTACCCTTCTTTTCTTTATTATAACCAGGCAACGTATTGAGGTAATTGCGCAACGGATCAGTTACTAGTTTGGGTATCGACTCAATATTGATGCTCTCTTGATCATCGCGGGGGAACACTTTATCAATAACAATCGATTCTAAACGCTGTAAATCAAAGTAGTTACGGATACTGTTCGCATCAAGAAGTATTGCTCCTTCATCGCGCATATAAACCAATAACCGCATCAGCGCTTCTACAAACGCGATAGCCCTACCTTTCCACATGTCTCCATCTGACGATTGTCCCGAACCACCCATCAAACTAACAACCAGCTGTGTCAACATACTGGATGAACCCTGACAGAAAGGATTAAGTGTATTTGACAAACGTTTTTCTTGAGGCCCAACAATATCGCGTGCACCTGTCATAAAATTAATCAACAGTAAGTCGTCTTCACGCCCCATACTGCGGACCATGGAAAATACTTTGGCATAAAGAGAATTATCCCCCTTGCCATCGACATAAATAAATCCACTTCCTTGCACTAATGCATTAAAAGCGATTGAAACCAATGCCTCTGTTTTACCACTACCCGTTGAACCAAAAACAAGTGCGTGTGTTCTCATATCTTCATTAGCAAACCACAACTCTGCATTTGTCTTAACATCGTTACCGAAAAATGCGATACCTCGTGCAATATTGGGGGTTTTAATCCCTGGCTTTAAGTCATTAAAATCTTTAACATGAGAAATTTTTGGTAACCGAAACGGTAGCTTTTGCTTGCGGGTAAAAGCATAGGTGAATGAAATCATCCCAAAGATAAACATGACTGTGATTGTTTGTGAGATATAATAACCCACTACTGCTAATGAGAGCATCACTATTGCAGCGTTGGTCGGACTTGAAAAAAAGTCGCTAACACGTTGCCCAAACGTCCGTGTGTCACGCAGAAGAAGAGTAGGATCAATTTCGTTACGTGACTCAATACCTCGCATCATAGCTCTAACTCCTGCAGTTCCTCTGGCGATATTTTCACCTCTTTAACTGCTATTTCTAACGCTTTAATTGCTTCATCTATCATTGGTACCAAGGAGGGGCGACCCATTACCTGCTCCGCTCGCCAATGAGCAAAAGGTCCTGCTACTTCTGCAAAAGGGGTCTGTCTACCGATGCAATTGAGCATATACCATAATCGACGATCGACTGGCTTTAACCATAAAAACTCCGCACTCGGTACAACCCCATCATCTCGTGCCTCTGCTAATAACGAAGCAAGTACAGTCAAAAGATAGGCATGCTTAGTCACTATTTTCTGCACATTTTCAGCATCTTGATATTTTCGGATCACACTCGTTGCTACACTATAATCAGGTTTTCCTTCAGTGCATGATTTATCCAACGCCTCCAAAATTTTACTGGCAGAGCCTCTATCACGATTCATACGCGCTATAAAAACCGCCGCTAAAGCACGTGCATGGGGTGGGCATTGATCGAACCCATTCCAATAAGGCCCTAATTGCAAAGTAAACACCCGTTTTGCATCACCACGTCGAACACCGGCCGTCATCTCCTGGCCAGGTACCGGGTTATCTAACAACGCATCGTCTTTCCTAAGAAGTTGATATTTTCGTGAAAACTCCATCGGCGTCATTGCCATTGCCCATGGCCCTTTATTAACGTCCTCACTGACTAAATCATGTTTCACTACTGGCATAATTGCAGGCCAGTTGTATTGCTCCTGAGCGCGTAGTGTTTGCATGTTATGCGCGCGTTTAAATTTTAGCGTCACGTCGGATCTATAGAGGAAACCAGCCAAACCAACAAGAACGACAACAAGAGGATAACGCATGTAGTCGCCAACAATTCCAGTTAACAATACAAGCTGCGCCCAATCCACTGACGCGGGATCTAGTGTTTGCATCAAATAAATTTCATTTGAAAGCTGGGTTCCACCAATAAATAAATTGATAAATTTTGCTTGAATAACATTGAGAGAAAAAACAAAGGAGACGATATGTTGGCGTCCCGTATACCAGATAATATACACAACGATAGCAATAAGCACCGCGACCCAAATAAGTCCCATTGAGTTATCGCCGCCAGATTGTTGCTGTCCTTGTTGGGCCATCCGATCATTTCTTAAAGAGATGCAGTAACTAAAGTATATACCTATTAACAATAACTTTGCGATATTTACTCGTTTTCATCTAGAGATTTTTTTACTAGTCGTCCCTGGCTATACTTATAGGTTCCTGATGCATGTACAAATAAGTCATAATTATCCAGACTAAGTGACTTATCTTTTAGCACCAAAAGAGGCTTGCCTAATTTATCAACCGGCGTTTTTTCTACTGACAATGGTAAAATGTCACTTCCGTTAATGTACAACGAAACGTAGGCTTCATTATTTTTATTTTCTTTGGTTTTAATGATGTCTTTGACATCCTCTTCTGCCGCATAAATTGGACGAGATATCATCTGTTTTGGAAGATTCATTAGAATACGCTCCCAAGACTGCATATTCGTTCCTTCATACGAATAGAGGGCAACAAAGATTAACTGTTGACCAGTGCGCAACGCTATTTGATTAGCAAGATGTGTATTTTTCTTTGCTTGTTCTAGCTCAGGAGCATTAAGATGTTCAGCAAATCGATCACGAATACCCGTTAATTTTTTTCCTATGGCCCGCAAAAAATTTGACTCATCCCAAGGCCCCTGTTCAATAGCATCATTTAAAGCCTTTAGAATCGCATCGGTTTGCTCTTCTGATAAATTATCTTTCATATAATAGCTACTATTGCCAGCTCAGGTGAATTAGATTGGTTATTTGATCACAATAGGTCCAAAACAACTCTCAGCGCTAATTGCCGATCGTTGTTATGATAATCTATTATAAGCAAGTAGTGTTAACACTTTCTTGTTGTTATATCTTGGGCTCAAATGCCTGATATTCTTGGTCTTGCTCTTGAGCAGGTTTTTCAGCACTAGCTGCTATACCGTCATTTCTAACAATATTTGCTGCTTGTATTTGCGCTTGAACAGTGGCCGCTAGATTTTCAACAACATCCAAGCCCTGTTTATTCACTTCAGCTGTATTTGTTTGGACG
>CAMBDN010000258.1 GCA_945865355.1 Legionella genomosp. 1 | reverse complement strand
CATAACCTATTAATACTTTAGGATGCCGATAACCAGGATAATAATCTCCAGAAGCTTTGTCCAAGTTACGATTCGCCATGATGGACTCCAGTAATAATAGTATGGATCATCAGATTAGTTTAGCCGACTGTACACAACTTGACGGTGCCATCCTTTTTATATTTTATTAAGTGCTTAAGCGGATCTCTTTATAGTAATTTGAGGTGATCAGTGAGGACTATTGCCCTTTAACATCACCTCAAAAACTGGCTAAATTACACAATCCGTAGTTCGCCGATCGCTTACGTTTCAGCGCCTGTTTCTCGACTTCGAAGGGTTCGAAATTTACGTATGATTAATTTCTATAGATGCGCAGAATAGCCCAAAATTCTCACTGAGTACATTAGCTCGTACGCAGCAGAGTGTACGAGCTAATGATTTGAAATTATCGCGCATTAAGCATGTATTTAAACCGAGAAAATTTTAAATTGAGTTGCTATTTCTGCTCCATATTTTGCTGGTATTCTCCAAAACAAGCTAGGCTATTTAACTGAGCACGCTTAAGTAAAGCGGCTTGAGCGGTTGCAATGTTCTCGGGTTTTCCGCGCCATGCATCTAAACAAGTTTCTTGTAGTGCTCGGCCATAAGAGAAACTTAATGTCCATGGTTGATATCCTGCGCTATTGATGGCGTTTAAATTGGCTGTGGCTTGCTCTGGTGTTTGTCCTCCAGATAAGAAATTGATGGTTGGGACGGATGCAGGAACATTATTACGAAACACGCTCAGCGTATAATCTGCAATTTCTTCAGGTGAGCTAAATGTTGGACTGTTTTTACCGCAGGTCACCATGCTAGGCTTAAGTATGATATTTTCTAATTCAACTTGATGAATAAATAGCGAATGGAATAATTCATGCAACACCATTTCGCTGGCTTCAGCACAGCGCTCAATACTGTGATCACCGTCGATTAATATTTCGGGTTCTACAATCGGTACGATACCAACTGCTTGGCAGCATGCGGCATATCGGGCTAAAATTTCAGCACCAGCTTTCATCGCTGTTAAGCTGGGTGTGTAATCAGAAATGGTGTAGACATTGCGCCACTTCGCAAATTTCGCACCCAGGCTTTTGAAATGGAGAAGACGTTCAGTTAAGCCGTCTAAACCTTGTGTTACTTTTTCTTCTTCGGTATTCGCTAAATTAACGAGTCCTTTGTCAACTTTTATACCAGGTATAATTCCTTTTTTGGTAAATAATTCAGCAATATGTGTTCCATGTTCATCTTTATTTTGAAATGTTTCTTCAAATAATATGACGCCATTAATGTACTGTTCTAAGTCTTTCGTAGTAGCAAGCAATAATCGATAATCACAACGATTTTTTTCATTGTTCTCAACGCCAATTGTTGCAAATCGTTTGCCTATTGTTCCATTGCTCTCATCAGCAGCCAAAATCCCTTTGCCATCTTGCAGTAGATGATCCATTGTTGTTGCTAATTCGTCGTAATACATGGTCTTATAGTCTCCTAAAAAGCAATTTATTTTGAAATATATTTTTCACGAATAATCTGTTGCATAGCAAAGCCTTTGTCTTTCAAGTAGGCGAAAGCATCGTCGATCATACCGGGATTTCCACATAAATAAACAATATCCTGCTCTGGATTTAAGGCTAATTCTGGAAATGCACTTTGTACATAGCCTTTGTATTCATGTTCGTTTAAGGGCTTTTCCTGCTCACGACTCAATTGAGCCCTGAAAATAACTTGTGGGCAAAGAGCCGCAAAAGCTGAAAACTCATCGTAGTAAAGTATGTCTTCTTGTTTTTGTACGCCGAGTAAGATCACAATATTAAGATGGGGGTTTATTTGTAATCTCTTTTTTAATTCATCAATCATCGAACGATAGGGCGTGATACCGGTGCTCGTTGCGACGAGGATGTAACGTTTCGGTATTTCATCCTTGAGTATTAGGCGACCAAAAGGCCCGTTGATGTTGATACTATCACCGGGTTTAAGATTAAATAATAAGTTCGTGCCTGGACCACCTTCAACATAACCCGCAGCAAATTCAATGTGATTGTTTTGTTTAGGCACATTGGCGATACTGTAGCTACGGCGTAAAATTTTACCCTCGCGTTCCATATGAATGGTAATAAATTGGCCTGGAAGAAAATCGAACACCGGCTCCTGAGCACTTTTAAAAACAAAATGTTTGACTTGCGGTGTTAGCATATATGATTCTGCTAAGATAATTGGGAATGTATTGACCTGCATCGTTCAATCTATGTGAGTTGGAAAGCTCCTAATATAGGGGTTAAATTAAGCATTGCAAGTGGGGGTGTTGACATTTGTACTATTTCAGCAATAACGCATCGATTTTCACTGCTTACTTCCATGGAATTTGTTGTTTTTGGTTATTTATAAAGTCGTCTGTGAAAGTTTAAATGACACCTGTAGGATGAACACAGGAAATATATATAGGTAAATTGTGTGTATAATTAATCTATGAATAGTGCTGATCTTGTCACAATGATTGGTAATGTAAGCCGATCTCTTTATGCAGTTGGAACTCTAATTGCCGGGTTTGCGTATGTTTTTGGTATTTTGTTTGTGATTGCGGGAGTATCCAAGCTTAAAGGGGTTGCCGCCCAATCCTCACAAGAAAAACTCTTTGGGTCATTGGTTTTAATTGGCGGAGGGGCTGCGCTGATTTTCATGCCCTCTATAATGCAAGTTTTATCGAACACGGCATTCGGCAGTGGTAATATTCTGCAATACATTCAATACAACCCATATAACATCTATAACTCCATGGGGCTTATTATCCAAACTGCAGGATTGATATGGTTTGTGCGTGGTTGTGTATTGTTGATTCACAGCAGTGATGCTGGATCGAAAGAGGGCACCAAAGGCTTGGTATTTATTAGCGCAGGCATTTTAGCAATAAACTTTCAGTACACTGAAGGTGTATTAAATTATATTTTAAATGGCTTGATGAGCTTAACAGGGATGGGACCATCTTGATGAAGCGCTCTTCTAATCTTCTTCACCACAAATTTTAAGGTTATTTGTTTTTGCGAACTCTAAGATAGCCTGGTAGACCTGAGGGCTCGACTCTTTGAGCTTTGGGTCGAGTAACACACACTTGTAGCCTTCATGATTTACACTGGGCTGCAGTAATGGGGAGTAGAGGATACGGCTATTTTTAAAACTAGCCATTGTGCCACTCATGCGCTCTGCCCAATCGCTAGGGCGGAACGTTTTTCCTTGCTCGGTTACCCCTTCGATGACAATTTTTTTGTTTTCGGGCTCAGACATTATGGTTACACAATAAGAACATTATGTATAGTATAGCATCATCAATCTAGGCATAGCGAGGAGTACCACAGTTATGCTAGCATGTCATCGATATTAATACAGATAGGATAAGT
>CAMBDN010000257.1 GCA_945865355.1 Legionella genomosp. 1 | reverse complement strand
GGTACGGCTTGGATTACCTTGTTGATTTACTTGCGAATTTATTTTTCAAATTAGATCTTTTTAACGCAAATGTGCGTGGTATTTTTACCAAAATACCGCTTTTAAATCAGATCGGGGAATGATATGAATTTTTTGTCGCGTACAGAGGTTATATTGTTACTTTCTCTTGCAGTTCCAAATCTGCTATCGAAATTCAGAAATTACTCTCAGCCAATAAAATCAACACCTCTGTTTCCTTGAGAGAATACTCCCGCTTGGATATGTCTGCCAGGAATTTGTCCTCTATGGTCCGAGCTTCCGTTCATTACTACAATACTGAGGATGAAATCGATATTTTTTGTAAGCAACTAGCCTTGGTTTGTCCGTATTAGGGGTTCTGCGGAAGAACTGAAAAAGATGTTCTTTTAAAAATAATATATTTACAGGACTTACGCAAAACTCATAGAAATTGATGGTTTTTTAAGCTGAAATATCAAATATTGACGCAAAAACCTTTTCTTTATTTGATAAACAGTTTCTTTTGTTTTGCAGGCTATTTGTTTCATTTTTACACAGGCACGCAAAGCGCAGGCAATATGATTTCTCTGTATTCGTTGTTTTTGACACCCGCATCTTTCCACGCCAGTTAGCTGTTTAATTGTAAGCGTTTAATTATCGGTGATAAAGGTGGGGGCACTTCTTAGTTAACAACGCAGCACCCTAAAGCGCGTTCTATAATTTTCAAAATTTCTAAACCCATATGCTCTTCTTTGTATCAACTTCATCTTGCGCTGGAACCCTTCAGTTTTTTTAGTAGAGATTTAGCGAATCTTCGTCTCCTTAATGTCCGGGATCCATGGTTTAATAGGAAATAAAATAATAACTTTAGATAGGACATGATTATGTCAAGTCATAATTTCGCTTCCCAAAAACAAATGACCGGAATGTTTGGTCATCCCGTGATTGAAAATCCTATTGATCAAATGTTTGATTCAGTTTATGCCCATTATGGTCTTAACTGGCAATTTTGGAAAATAAATCTTAACTCCGCAAGTGAGCTTCCTGCAGCAATAGCTGGTGCTAAGGTGATGGGATTTTCGGGGTTTTGTATTACAGTTCCTTACAAAATAGATGTACTACCGAGTCTGGATGGTTTTGATGAAGATGTTCGTGTGATTGGAGCTGCCAATTATGTAACCTATGAAAAGGGTCGTATAATTGGCCATAATAATGACGGTAAAGGTGTTGTCAAAGCGATTGAAAAAGTAACCTCAATTGTGGGTAAACGAGTGACTATGCTAGGAGCTGGTGGCGCAGGTCGTGCTATGGCTGTTGAAATTGCGCGGGCCAAAGCGTCGCATTTGACGATTATCACTCGACGTGAATCTCAAGGCAGCGATGTAGCCAATATTGTGCAAAATGCAACAGGAGTTCCGACCCAATGGGTTGCTTGGTCAGGATCTGTTGCTGTACCCCAGGGAACACAGATTCTTTTAAATGCTACCCATCTTGGTGCCTTACCAGAGTGTGAAAGCGTACCTCTCGATTGGAATACCTTGTCCGCAGAAACCACAGTTGTTGATGTTATCACTAATCCTAGAATAACCCGATTTCTTGAAACAGCGCGTGCAAAGGGATGCGCAGTCGTGGACGGTGTTGATATGCTGGTGCAACTGGCGATGCAAATTTTTAAAGCATGGACGGGAATTACACCCGACGAACAGGTTTTCCAGCGTGCGGTAGAGGCCGCCTTGAATAGGGGCTTTGATGCTTGATATAGACTTGGAACCTTGCTTGAATCTCTTTCTAACAACAGCAAGCGATATAGGCCGATATTTAGTAACTGCCAAATGCTAATCCCAATAAAGCAAGAGAAGTAATGGTGTCAAAATATGAATCAATCGACTTTGACCCCAATGGCACTAAATTAAGGATTTTTTCGTCTATCCCCGGAGCCGTTCATGCTGAGCACCCCAAACCCTTTGGGTAAAATATCGAAAAAGAACAGCGCTTCGTTGATGTGAGGAGGAGCGTATGAGGTGAATCAACACGAAGATATGGTTGATATGATTGTGTTGTAAAATCCGGTGCGCCATTAGTGCCTTGTGCCTGAGTATGGTTACAGGGGTTTACCGACAATATCATTGCCAAAGACAGGGTGTTTTAAAACAGTTACCGGTTGTATTCGTATCTCGGCTATATTAATAGTGCTATGAAAAGGAGAGCCATCCCATGGATTGTGCAAATTTACAACGTCGTATTATTGGTACTGTGATTACGTCAAACGAAACAAACTTTATGGCTGTACGAGATTCAATGGTCTGGAATGAATTAAAGCCAAACAGAGTACCTGATGTAATTGTCTCTGTTAAAAATGTACAAGATATTATTGAAGCAATTAACTTTGCTCGAGAAAATAAATTGCAAGTCGTTGTTCATGGTGGCGGGCATTCATGGTGTGGTCTTGCCATTCGCAATGGAGGAATGACGATTGATTTGTCATCACTCAATGAGTCGAGTATTAATAAAACAGAAAGGACTGCAATTATTCAGCCATCTATCAGTAATCAAGATCTTGCTGAACGATTGGCAAAATATGATCTTGCTTTTCCAATTGGACATTGTCCAACAGTGAAGGCAAGTGGTTATCTGCTGAACGGTGGTATGTCATGGAATATGAGTCAGTGGGGACCTGCATGCTTAAGTGTTGAGGCCGTTGAATTTGTGCTCGCTAATGGAAAGAACGTCATCGCTAATGCCTCGCAGCATGCAGATTTATTTTGGGCCGCAAGAGGCTGTGGTCCAGGGATGTTTGCTGTTGCAACTCGTTTTCATCTTAAATGTTATCCACTACCCAAAGCACTCATGACAAGTACTTATTATTTCAGCTTAGAACGATTGGAGGAGGTTGCAACAGAAGTAACGGCGCTAGGTTGGAAAATGCCGAGCTTTGTGGAGCTATCGATATTCTTGATTAAAGCGCCCGATGAACTAATGAGCCGCTGTCAGTCATCCAATGGAAAATTATGCATGATTTCAGCTGTCTCATTTGCCAATACGGTTGAGGAGTCTAAGGCAGCGCTTTCGATGTTGGAAACTGAGACCATGACCAAGCACTGTCTATCTAAAACAGTAAATGAACCAAGCAATTTTAAAAAATTGTCAGATGCTTCAGGAGCAACGTGGCCAGAACATCATCGTAATCTGTGCGAAAATCAATGCTCTAAGGAAAACCCCGTCGACATATTAATGGCCTTGAAAAGTAAAATCATAGACGCCCCCTCACCAAAGTCAGTGATTGTTTTTTGTCTAAGCACCGGGCAACACCATTTACTCGAGCCATATGATGAGATCGCCCTTTCAATGGATGCTCAATTGTATGGGGGAAGCTGGGCTATATGGAACAATAAAAAAGATGATCTTCGCAATATGAAATGGCACGAAGAGGTCATGAATA
>CAMBDN010000256.1 GCA_945865355.1 Legionella genomosp. 1 | reverse complement strand
GATACTTTGTAAAATCTAAAGCAGTGTATTGTTGCTTTGTTAAATCGGACGCATCGAATTGTTGTATCTCTGAAAATATTTCACTGATATTTTGCTGGTTAAATTGTTGATTAACAAAATATGGATTATTAAAATCACCCTGGGTCTGAGTAACCAATTGGTTAACGTTATTAGGAAGTACGCGGGCAAATTCAAATTTAACCGCTGGCAAACCTCGAACGACTGCAGATAGTTTCTTTTCTCCACTTAAAGCAAGCAAGGCGCCTTTATGAAGAAAGCTAATTTCTTTGGGGTATTCAGGGACTTTGATCACGGCAACATAATCATTCGAAAGTATAAAATCACCAAAGCCTCGTACTCCTTTATCAATCTTTAGGTAGATATATTGTGGTGTTTGGGTGTTAAATTTATAACTATGCAAGTTTGCGTAGTTTCTATCAGCAGGGATGGCTTGCATGGTGAGTGGTGAAGAAAGTGCTAAAACACTTGCTGATACTTCGCCTGGGTTTTGCCACTGATAATTCTTTTTTTCATCTTCTGTAGCTGTTGCTGGATAATTCTGTGGCAATAAATAGACGTGCAGTGACTTTTTCATGTTGGCGTCAGTTACACCCAATGATGTTTCTACAGCAAGAATTTGTTCTGGCCTATCTTGAGCGTTACGAACAATCATCGCATTTGCCGAGATGACTTTAAAATAGTCAGCAATTGAGGGAATAAAAACATTTTTTGATATAAAAGTGTGCGTTTGATCTGAATGAGCAATAGACTGGACCCCTTCATCTATTTTTAACACCAAGTAACGGGCAACGTCGGATAGTGTGATGGGGTGTGAATGTAAATAAGCAATCCGTTTGAACTTGTCATAAGTCAGTGTATATGCGAGCGATTTAGCATTCTTTTTTTCTTGAAGTGATTCGAATAATAGGGTGGTATTCCTTTCTAGGCTGCGTGGATCAACCGGGTAATTGAAAGTAATTGTGGCCACTGCCTGTCGAAGTTTAGCATTCAGGGGGTCTTGATAAAATTTAAGCTCGCTAATGTTGGCTTCAAATGGCTGCGTAGAAAAAGAATAGTTCAAACGCTGCATCTTGGTGTCTGCAGTAAAAACAGTTTTAGAAAAATTAATCGCAAAGGTTTGCCCAGCGGGCCAGTCCTTGGCAGGAGTAAACACCCATTGACTATCACTTTGCCAATGCCATTTGCCTTCCAAGCTTGGAGATAGGGTGATGCCATGCTCAACGTCTTGGCCTATTTGTTGAAGAGGTGCAACGGATTGTGGGTGTATGTTGCCAGTAGCGTCACTCATCACGAAATCAATGGTCAATTGGTCTATTACCAAGGCATCATCTACGATTGTAGATATTTTAGGCGCTGTGATTGAGGCTGAAGCTAACAGGGGCTTGGGACTATTTATATACCAGATATAGCTGTAAGTGATGGAAATAAAAAATGTTACGATAGCCACCGTCGTTGGCCAAAAAATTTTGGGCCGGTCAGTCGCTTGACGATGTATATAGGTTGCCCAAGGTGGGCTAGTCCAGTTGAGTCGGCCGAGGAAGAAGGCAAAAAAGGAGCCGATGCTGGTCAAAAATCTAAAAAAAAGGTTGTTTTTCATATATTATCCAGAATAGCTATCAAAACAGGCTGCACAAGGACTACAAATTATACATTCATCGGTGTCTAAGATGAGTCAAATAGTTATATAATACGCCATATATTGATGCTCGTAGTGGCGTTCCTTGCTCATGAAATCATTGTTAAAATCTACTAGCATAACCTTAGCCATACTTTTTGTCAGTGGATGGTGTCTATTATTTTTCCTTCCAACACCTTCTTTATTGTCTGATGTAAATTTTTCTACCGCTGTTTATGACCATCAACATCGATTGCTGCGTTTGACGCTGAGTCAAGATGAGAAATATCGATTGTATACTCCTTTATCAAGAATTTCTCCATTGCTCGTTTCAGCCACCTTATTGCAAGAAGACCAATATTTTAGGCAGCATTATGGGGTAAACCCAATTGCGCTATGCAAAGCGATATGGACGAGTTTTGTCGTCAAAACTCACCGTGTTGGTGCTTCTACAATTAGTATGCAAGTTGCACGCCTTCGTTTTGGTATTCAGTCCAAGAGTGTGTCTGGAAAGATCGCGCAAATTTTGCGTGCGATTCAGCTTGAAATGCATTACAGCAAGGATCAAATTATAGAAGCCTATTTAAACCTCGCCCCCTATGGAAGTAACATTGAAGGTGTTGGGGCTGCGAGTTTAATTTATTTTAATCAGCAAGTCAGTGATATCAATTTACCTCAGTCCTTGACCCTAAGTATTATTCCGCAAAATCCAAATCATCGTACACCTAAAAATATAGAGCTAAAAAACATACGAAATAAACTATTCGTTCGTTGGATAAAAGAGCATCCTGACGATAAAAATCAACAGGCCGTGATTGACCTACCTTTGGACATGAGACGTTTGCAAGATTTACCCTTTCTTGCGCCGCATTTAGTGAATCAAGTGTTGCATGATGTGGAAAGTCATCCCAAGGAGATCACCACCACGCTAGACCTGCCCACTCAAGTGTTATTGGAGAGAGTAACCAAGAATTATGTGATTCGTAAAGGCAATATTGGGGTTTATAATGCTGCAGCGCTGTTAGTTGACGTTCGCGATTTGAGTGTTAAGGGATTGGTTGGCTCAGCTGATTTCTTTAACCAAAACATTAAGGGTCAAATTAATGGTACTGAAATTAAACGCTCACCTGGCTCTACCCTTAAGCCATTTATTTATGCATTAGCTTTTGACCAAGGGTCGATTCACCCAAATACAGTGTTGAAAGATGTTCCACGTAGTTTCGGGGGATATAATCCTGAAAATTTCGATTATGATTTTATCGGTCCTATCAAGGCCAAGGATGCATTGGTTTTAAGTCGTAATATTCCAGCCATCGATCTAGCTAGTCAACTATCGAACCCAAGTTTGTACCAACTTTTAGAATCAGCTCAAGTGGGTCATTTAAAGCCCGAATCATATTATGGCCTTGCACTGGCTTTGGGTGGGGCTGAGTTGACCATGAGGGAGTTAACGAGCCTTTATGCAATGCTTGTTAGAGATGGCTTGTGGCATCCTTTGCGTATTCAACAAGATGATCCAACGGTTCCTGGCAGGCGCTTGCTTAGTGCAGAAGCATCTTTCTTGATTTTAAACATTTTGATGGATACCTCAAATTCTGAGCATAGCATGACGGGGCCTGTCTCGTGGAAAACGGGTACATCATCAGGTTATCGTGACGCTTGGTCAATAGGGGCCTTTGGTCCTTAGGGATCTCAAACTTAATAACCTACCCATTATGTCAGGGGGTAGAAAAATAGCATTTGATGAATATGGTTATCATAGGATAGGATCCATTTCATCTTTAAACTGAAGGAATGACTGGTTGTACACGGATGTTGAGCGATAAAATAAA
>CAMBDN010000255.1 GCA_945865355.1 Legionella genomosp. 1 | reverse complement strand
AACCCGCACGCTATAAACGAGCAAATGTTCCCAGCATATTTTACCTCGTCTGAACATCCAGGATAACGATGAAGACTTGAATCGTCCCAAGCTTATTTTTTCAAAACGAATCCAGCAAACACTGTTTGTTAATATGACTTCGGTAATGCAAAAAGATAACCAGTAGCATTGAGTGCGGGATAAGGCCTTTCCCGGGGTTTTCAATTTAATGGCTTCGTTAACTAATTTGATAAAGTTCTGAGAAAAATCCAGCGGTTCTTTGATCAACCTCCATATTCTCCACAGCAAACGAGCGCGCGAATTTAGCATAACTCCTTGTTACAGAAAAGATTTGGTGTGTCAAATTTAAAAACTTGATCATCGAGTAACAGCAGTATTTACCGTCTTCTACCTGTTGGTGCCTGCAGCCTTACAAAATACAAACCACTACCTCAACCAACAACTTCTTGCTTCAATAATTGGTGATCGCAACCTCAAATATACGGGACTTTATCACCTCCATATATTGTATCTTTACTTCAGAGCATATTGGCTACCAAGTACTTTTGCCATCCTATGTATTATTATTTCAACTAAAATAGCCAAAAAGAGCCCCATAAACTCCATTAAACAGCAACTAAAAAGAAGAAACATTCAATTATTTTTGTTGCTATCACTTATATCATCATTACCGGTAGGAATAAGTCACAGACAAGCCTTCAGCTACATCATTCAATCCGCACCCTTTTTTACCCTAGCTATAATGTTGTTATGTATTGAACCATTTAAAATGATTATTAATCATTTTAATACCAAACCTTCTCTATTTAATAGGGGATATAGTTTGAGTTACATGACTTCTATAATCTGTCTTATCACCATCTTATATCTTGCCAACGGCTACAATCGAAATGAAGCAATGATTAAAGATATCAATTATCTTTCTTATTACTGTAAAAATGAGACCATTATTTCAACCAGCAAATCCATTTATTCTCAATGTATCACCAGTGCCTATTTTTCTCGTAACTCCATATTAAGCGTTACATCGCAGCTGGGGGAACACTATTATCTAGCATTAAAAAATGAGGCCATCCCAGAGCACTATCATCTAATTAAACTACCCTTGTTGTATTACAAACTGGCTGAAAAAAATGAAGAGCAATCAGAACGATTAATTGAGTAGTACCCTATCCGAATAGAATAATTGATAGTAACGCTATTAATCCTCACTGCTATACGTGCTACATTGTAAATTACAAACAACACTCCGTTAGATACGAAAAATATCATCCATAAATAAAAAGCAAAAAAAAACCAGGAAACCCTGGTTTAATTTAGTTCTGGAAAGACTATTCTTCAGAAGAATCTTCTACTTGTCTTGGTCTGTCAACTAACTCAACAATTGCCATAGGGGCATTGTCACCAACACGATAGCCACATTTCAAAACACGTACATATCCACCTGGACGCTCTACATAGCGAGGTCCTAATGTCGTAAATAACTTACCTACGGCACTTTTGGAACGTAATGTATCAAACGCCTGACGACGAGTAGTAACAGAGTCTGTTTTACTAACCGTAATTAATGGCTCTATATAACGACGCAATTCTTTCGCTTTTGCCAATGTAGTCTTTATTAACTCATGCTCAATCAATGAATTGCACATGTTAGAAAACATCGCTTTTCTATGACTGCTTGTTCTACTAAAACTACGTCCAGCATTTCTATGACGCATAACTAATACTCCTAATATTACTCGCCTAAATTCTCTGGCGGCCAATTCTCAAGCTTCATTCCCAAAGACAAGGACCTTGAAGCTAATACGTCCTTAATCTCAGTTAGGGATTTTTTACCCAGATTCGGTGTTTTTAATAATTCATTTTCTGACTTCTGTACAAGATCACCGATATAATAAATATTCTCTGCTTTCAAGCAATTTGCCGAACGCACAGTCAATTCCAAATCATCTACCGGTCTTAATAAAACCGGATCAAAATCATTGCGCTCCTTGTGATCCGATTGAGATTCTTCGAACTTCATATCTACAAATGAGTGCAATTGACGTTGCAAAATACTTGCAGAAATTCGAATAGCTTCTTCTGGATCTATAGTGCCATTTGTCTGTAATTCAATTGTTAATTTGTCGAGGTCAGTACGATTCTCTACGCGTGCATTATCAACAAAATAGGCAACTTTCTTAACAGGTGAAAAAGTATTATCAATTTTCAACTTACCAACTGATTTTTGCTCTACATCTTCATCTAACATACGTGTAAATGTATCGGTTGAATGAAAGCCAATGCCTTTCTCAACTTTTAAGGTCATGTTCAAACTGCCATTCTCATTTAAATTAGCAATAACGAGATCTGGGTTAAGTATTTCAACACCATGTGTGACCTCTATATCTGCTGCAGTTACTACGCATGGTCCTTTTTTATTTAACGTAAACATAGCTTCATTCCCAACCAACATCCTTATAGCGATATCTTTGAGATTTAGAAGTATGTTAACGACGTCCTCTTGTACTCCCTCAATGGTACTATATTCATGCAGCACCCCATCAATGGTAGCTTCAGTAATCGCACATCCAGGCATTGAAGACATTAAAATACGTCTTAGAGCATTGCCGAGTGTATGGCCAAAGCCACGCTCCAAAGGTTCAAGAACAATTCGAGAATGGTTCGGTGTATCGGATTGAACTTTTAAAACCTTGGGTGTCAACATTTCATTAATATCAGTATACATTCGGCTATGTCTCCGATTTTACTTAGAGTAAAGTTCTACCACCAAGTTTACGTTAAAATCAGCAGATAAGTCATTCAATGTTGGCATTGCAGTAAATGTACCCTTGAATGTTCCCATATCTACAGTCAACCAATCACAAGATGCACGCTGCTCTGACAAAGCTATTGCAGCCACAACTCTACCTTGGCTTTTTGCTTTCTGTCGAACTGAAATTACATCTCCTGATTTAACTAGGAAAGAAGCAATATTAACAATCTTGTCATTAACTAAGATAGCTTTGTGGGCAACTAGTTGTCGTGCTTCAGATCGGGTACTTGCAAACCCCATTCGGTACACAACATTATCAAGACGTCTTTCTAATAGACCCATTAGATTTTCGCCCGTCGATCCTTTTTGCTTGGCAGCCATTTTATAATAGTTACTAAATTGCTTTTCAAGTACACCATAAAAGCGTCTAATTTTTTGCTTCTCACGTAATTGAACACCGTAATCGCTCAAACGTGGGCGTTTATCACCATGCTGTCCAGGTTGCTTCTCTGATTTGCATTTAGACTTATGATCACGAACACCACTTTTTAACAATAAATCAGTGCCTTCTCGGCGTGATAATTTACATTTTGGACCAAGGTATCTAGCCATTATTCACTCCTGAATCTTATACACGACGTTTTTTAGGCGGCTTACAGCCATTATGCGGTATGCCTGTCACATCGGTTATTTCAACAATCTTAAACTCCTGCGAAATC
>CAMBDN010000254.1 GCA_945865355.1 Legionella genomosp. 1 | reverse complement strand
ACCGCTTTAGACCACTTTTTTTATACTCCCTGAATAACTCCCGCCAATAATTGTCCTTCTCAGTCATAAAATACTCCAAATAGTTAAGGAGTCGTAATATTGAAGGATTTTATAATCTCATGGCAGGTGTATTTCACCGATCGCTTACGGTTTAAGGCCATTTTCTAGCGGTATGAATAATTCTGGCGATATACAACGTGTCTTGTTTTACCTGATAGACAATAATTAGAGGAGTTCCGCTGACGACTAATTCTTTGGTAAGGGGAACCCGTCCAGTGCGGCCTATATTTGGGAAAATTGCTATATTTTCGATGGACTCCATCACGCGTTTAACCACTACAAGTGCTGCATCGGGCTTATCCTGACTAATGTATTCTTTTACGGATTGTAAGTCTTGGAGTGCCAGTCTCGCTAATTTGATTTTCAATCAAGCAACCCCAGATCTTTTTTAACTTCAACAAAATCGATCACAGCACCTTGCTCAATTTCTTTCAGTCCATCTTGTATAGCCTGAACCTGCCATTCATGAATATCTAAATATTCTTCAATGGCCTCAGCAGCTATATAAGATTTTGATCGTTCAACTGACTTAGCTAATATTTCCAAACGCTTTGCGACAGACACAGGAACTCTGACTGATATAAGGGCAGAGTGGGCAGCCATAATCACCTCATTATATACATTATAATAATTTCTTCATCCATTGTATTAATTTTAGCATCTATTCGTCATCAAAAACAGGCGCATGAGCATCCAACTATTTGCAGGCTGCACTGATATGAGTACAATCATTCTTACTCATACTAGCGGAACAGCCTTTGCCTACCACAAAAAACCAACTAGAAAACATTCTTGCTGTTTTCATAATTTTGGCCGTTGGTTTAAAGCTTGCGATATTTTTTTACCATGCATGGCCTTTCACTACAGACGATGCGTTTATCAGCTGGCGATATGCCCTGCATTTGGCGGAAGGTGATGGTTTGCGCTGGAATCTACTGGGTGATCCCGTAGAGGGATACTCCAATTTTTCCTGGGTGCTACTTGTCGCCCTGTTTATAAAATTAGGTTTGCCGGTGATAGCTGCCGTTAAATATTTTTCTTTGTTTAGCCTGGTGGCAGCGCTATTTTTTCTCTATCAATTTTCACGCATGTTTTTATCACCACTGCTTGCTACATTACCGCTTTATTTATTGAGCCATTACAAGGGTATTGTTTGGTGGACGGTCAGTGGTCTTGAAACCAGTTTTTTTATGGCATTGGTTTTATTCGTCAATTGGCAAATTTTGCGCGCTATGGGATTTAACAAATTTCCAACTGGGCATCAGCAATATCGCCCTGTTGCTTGGATATCGAGTTGTATCGGTTTAACGTTACTCGCTTTGACTCGATTTGAGGGTGCCGTGTGGGCCTTCATCATTGTCGTATTTGTTGCTTGTGCTTTGTGGCATGAAAATAGAACGCTCCTTTCTAACACGACACTTACCAGTATATTCCTTATCTTTGTTCTCTTTTTTATATTGCCTTATACCCTCTATTTTAGCTGGCGATTTTTCTATTTTGGTCATCTTTTACCCAATAGCTATATTTGCAAAGCAATGGCGAGTGGCTTTCAATTTGAGCTCATTATTGTTTATCTTTCTATTGCATTCCCCTGCATAATGATAGGACTCCCCTACTTTTTCGCGGAGAAAGATTGTCGGAAAATTCTATTTTGGTTACCTTCACTGATTTATGCCTTGTTGCTCTACCATGCTAGCCCTAATATTGCCTATTATAACCGCCTATTCTTACCCGCCTTTGGTGTCTTATCCGTACTACCTGTATTAGGCATCCAAGAGTTTTTTAGCTATTTCCATTTAAAAGCAACGAGCAGTGCCATCGCAAGCACCCTTTTTATTCTCCTGTTCACCCAAGTTTTCATTCCTGGAAGCCGCATCAGTGTGATCGATACCGCTATAAAGCATTATCAACAACGTAGCGCGATGCGACATCAAATTGCTTTGCAGTTAAGTCACAAAGTTGCTAAAGGCGGGCGTGTAGTCCTTGCCGACACTGGAGTCATTCCGTTTTATGCGCGAAATGACATTCAGTTTATTGATAGCTTATGTCTGAATAACAGAGAAATGGCTGCTATAAAATTGAATCATTCTGGGGCCTCTTATGCCAACCAATTACAGCAAAGCATTAAGCCAGAGTGGATTATCGATACTTATTATCCCAAATTGCGACACGGTAATACGCTTAACGATGAGTTACAAGCAGAGGGGTTTTACAATCAGTATAAGTTAATTAAAACGTATCAATCGCACCGATTTTCATACCAGCATGGTTTACTGCAGGAGCAAGAAGCGGATTTTTCTTATCGCATCTATCAGCGAACGTCATAACCCTAGATTGTCGCGCTTAAAAATTCGATCGGCGCGATAACTAGAACGCACCAATGGTCCTGAAGCCACCTCAAAAAACCCTTTCTGCAGACCTATTTCACGCAATTCAGCAAACGTTTCTGGGGTCACGTAGCGCTCTACGGGCAAGTGATTTTTAGTGGGTTGCAAATATTGCCCCAAGGTTAAAATATCGATTTGTTGAGCGCGCAGATCGTCCATGGTCTGGATAATCTCTTCATCCGTCTCACCAAGACCTAGCATCAGGCTGGTTTTTGTTAATACATCAGGTCGGTATTTTTTCGCAAAGGCTAACACGTTTAATGTTTGCCAATAGCTGGCTCGATTATCACGAACAGGGTGGGTTAACCGCTCTACGGTTTCTACATTTTGTGCAAACACATCAAGCCCGCTGTCTAACAGCGTTGCAACGTCTTTCTCGCTCCCTTGAAAATCGGGGGTTAATGCTTCAATTTTAGTTTTTGGACAACGAACTTTGATGGCACGTATCGAATCAGCATAATGCTTTGCACCACCATCCAATAAATCATCACGATTAACGGATGTTAACACCACGTAATCAAGGTTCATTAAAGCAACCGTTCTCGCCGTGTTTTCAGGTTCATCTTTATCCAACCAACCATGTGGGTTACCCGTATCCACGGCGCAGAAACGACAAGCCCGGGTGCAGACAGCCCCCATCAACATGATTGTCGCTGTACCATGAGACCAACACTCAGCAATATTTGGACATTTCGCTTCTTCGCAAACTGTCGCTAGACGATGTTCTTTAACTTGCTCTTTCACATGGGTATAAGCGGGTGTTGTATGGTTAACGATGCGTAACCACTTAGGCTTCGCTAAACGCTGAGGTGACAATCCGGTGGATTTAACGCCATCTTTAATTGCCACAACACCGTTTGTGGTTTTATATTTCTGACCACTTTCAACAACCACCGGAATATCAGTTAATTTGCTCATGGCAATACCTATCATTTTATGCACAACATTTTGCAATATTGTAGGCGAGTTGATTTTTTTGTCTATTTTTATTTGTTGGGAAGAATTATGGATGCTTAGATAAATCCCCCCTAACCCCCCTTTTTCAAAGGGGGG
>CAMBDN010000253.1 GCA_945865355.1 Legionella genomosp. 1 | reverse complement strand
GATAAGCACCCAGCGACCCGCCTCCTTGTAAAACATAAGCGACTCGCGGAAAACGATCATGGGACTTAGTAGGTAAGTTATTAAAACGATCCGCTAAAGGATTATTTCCACGCGGTGATCGGGGTAAAGTGCCCTTTGCATTAGTTGCCATAAAATATCCCTATTTATTATTTTAACATTGCTATCCACAACACCAATTAAAAAAATCCGTTTATCTTTTATATGCGCAAGACTTGGTACAAATTGATTGTAACACTATCAACTCAGAAAAAGCAGTTGCAGCGCAAAGTCAGGGCTAAACATGCACATCATCTTTTCTTAATAATTTCTTGCTATATTATTATTAAAGAGACAAATGAAGGATGCTTAAATGTCTTTAACAGAGCAGACACCGCTTGTTCAATTGGAAGATCGCCCTGAAGTAGATAGACTAGACCCATCTCTAGATCTCGGCAGCCCTCGATTATCAGAGCAAATGTCAACACGTTTAGCTTCAATCAAGCCCACGCCGTTGCCTAAAAAGCCTAGTTTGATAGATCTGGTCGAAAAGATCCCTCTTCTGACTGGTTTTTTAAAAACGGTCAATAATGTAGGTGTTGCCTTCAGCGGCCTGGCCAAACTGAATGACAATTTTTCGAGCTCTATCCAGGCTACTGCTAGCGGATTTCAATTTGCGGGTTTTGCTCTAAAAATCATTGATTTTTTTCGTATCCCAGCCCTGTACGTCGCTTCTGCTGCAGCAGGTGAAAAACCACCAATAACCCTTACCAATAATGGTACCTGGTTATATTCAGCGGCGATAGTCGCTTTTGCAAGTACCGCTATTGCATTACCAGTCACAGCGCCTGCAATGGGACTAACGATAGCTGGCCTTACCCTGGTAACTACAGCGGCCACGATGGTTAAGATAATTATTCAACGTAATAAACTCCACAAGAAGCTTAGGGAAGTAGACGCTCTTATTGCTGATGAAACAGCAGGATTAGATGTATTACGAAAACAGGCAATAGAATTAGAGTCCGCTATCAATGTTGCTCCAACAAAAGAGAAAAAAGCTGAATTAACAGCAAAGCTCTCCGATATATCAGCACAATTTGATCAACGACTTCAACTCCTTCAGACACATCATGATAATAAATTTAAATATGAAGAAAAACTCAAAGAGAAGAGCTTAGGGAAATTGATGGATAATGGTGTTGGCATGGCGTTAACGTGTGTCACTATCGTTGGATTAACGCTCGCACTATTTTTTCCACCCGTAGGTATGATCATTGTTGGTGCAACTGCCGCAGCCGGACTGGCTTATCTTGTCGCGAGAGTGGGGATACCTTTCTTCAAGGGATTGGTAAGCAAGTTTAGTAAAAAAAACGTGCCTGAGGCGCTAGATGATCATTCAGAAAAACCACTAGAGAATGAAAAGAAAGAGGCCTTGTCAGACACCATTAAACACGCTCCCACGCCATCCCACGCACTTGGCTCTACTGCTACAGCATTAGACATATTATATAAACATAGGGTGTCACCTGATGGTTCTGGCGGTACTGAAAATGAAGTTGAGACATTACTTAATGCAAGCCAACATGACATTGAACCAGAAAAAGAATCTGTTGTATTGCAAAAAGAAGAGGTAACAACGCCACCAACTAACGAACCCGAGCTAGAAGAGATTAAAGCAAGTCAGCTGACAGAAGAAAGCAGAACGGCCCCTACTCCGTTTGATCAAGAACCTTAACTTATGAGTCATTTTATACCCCTCGCGCATTAAATTTAGCGGGGGGAGGCATCCAAGTAATCCTCCCACATTGCGTTTTGTTCCATACAGGCTACTTTACGTTAAGAGCCTATTCTCTTCGTTCATTGTGAGGAACTTCTCTTGGCGGCGCATAATGCAGTGAAGTCCCCACGGCTGCGCAATGCCACATTATAATCCGACCAATTGCTTAATTTATATTTTTGCTTGGGGTACATTCCAGCCCTTCTTCTTTGGATATTTATTTGGCATGTTATTGAGTACAACGATGAATTTTTATGGGTTGCGAGAATAGCCGTTTATTTATAAATAGGATCGCTTTTGATTGATTATTGAGCTAAGCAACAAAGCGCCATATAGGAACATCCTAAAAATTAATCCGCTTTTTAGAGCTAGCTAAAAGCCCACTTCGTGGGCTCAAAAGAAAAGGGATAAAGGGTTAAAAAGCCCGCACACAACGCGCACTGGCAGAAGTCGTTAAGGCGACGGCGCTCTGGTTGCCGGGACCGAAGCTCTGGAGCCACCCGGCGTTGAGAGGGACAGGAGCGGGAGAAGAGCTCCAGTATTCCCTGGCAGGGCCAAAAACATCAACAAACCCGCCGTTAAAATCATTTGGATTGATTGCAAAACGATTATTGAATAGTGCTGTTGCTTGGGCTTTATTAGGCAAAAACCAATCCGTGTATCCATTCTCACTTTTAGCAGCACATTGGGTGATTGCTTGGGATTGAGTATATGCAGCGATTCCTGGCTCATCTGCTGTAGCTGCAACCAAACCATGCACTACGCCGCCAGACAGATAAGTAAAAAATACAACGCCGCCTTGGGCTGCTTGTCCAATGACCGTTGAATTTACATAGTCTTTGCTTGCGGGGTTAGGGGCTGCGGATACTGTTACCGCATAACATCCAAATAATACAGCACTTAGCTTAGTAAGAAAGCAATTTGTGTTATTCATCATTCAATTTCCTTTAAAGAGTATACGAAAGTGCCAAAAGAATCCCGTTTTGCATGGGGATATTGGAAACATGCCCTGTATCTGCTACTGTATTGACGGTAAAATTCGTACTGGCATTAAAAATGCCTTGGTATAATAAAGCCAATCGGGCTCTATCGGTAATATTTGCTCCTAACCCTGCTTGAAGTTCAAAGCCTACTTGTGACAGGTCATTCACGGTAACACGTTCATCGATTTGCATGCGACGGTAGGCAATACCGGCTTTCAAAACACCAAAAACATGGGTGTTCATCAAGGGCTCGGTGGTTGCTGTAGCTAGCAAATCTATCATAGGCTTGATGTTCGCTTGGACTGGCATCCCACCTAATAGGTCCAGGGTTACTTGAGGTATGTCTAGGCGCATGATATTGCCAGACTGCACGCCCAGTTCTAGGCCAAATTGCATGGAGCGAAGTTTTACTAGGTCTCTAGCAATTGCAAAGCGTCCAAAAGCAGTTTGACCATCACCAATAGAAGCTTGTGCAGCTTGGTCTGCTAAACCACCTCCATGATATCCAAAATCGTACCAAGTATACCCAAGTCCACCAACAACAGACCAAGGTCGCGGCTCAATGTAAGCACCCATGGTGTCTGCTTGTATAGTGAGGTAGAAGTTACGCATTGACAAACCCATCAAAATTCTGATAATTCGCACCAGAAAATAATAACCAGCCACCGGAAGGCCCTCTGTGATAAGAAGTATTACCCGCCCCTCAACCGCACGGTGTACATTACCCATGTATGTTGGATTTTTAT
>CAMBDN010000252.1 GCA_945865355.1 Legionella genomosp. 1 | reverse complement strand
GAGATAAGGAATAATAGCTAGTTTGCCCATATCGCCACCTTGATAGAATTTCATTCCTGTATCATAGACAAGTAGGTGATTTGCCGTGCGAATGACGATGGCAAGTCCTTGACCAACATCTAAAACGTCCATGGTGGTATTTCCTGGCTTTACTTTCTCATAATTAGGAAACAAGCTTGCTATCACTAATAAACTTGCCGCTGGGAACAAACGATGCAATGGAAGAAAGGTAAAAAGTGCCATAGCAGCCATTAGCAATAGCGGTGACAGCGCTTCAGTAAAGGTAAAATTAAAATTTAAAATCTCAAATGAATCAATATAGTTTAGGCAGCGAAGTAAACTGGCGATTAACCATTTTAATAAAACGACACTCCCAGGAATGACCACCCAAGGGCTTAAAAACGCGATAATTAATGCCAATGGTACAATGAGAAAGCTAACCCATGGGATAGCTAATAAATTAGCAGCTAACCCATTAAGCGATCCATATGAAAACCAATACAACGACAATGGCATTAACCCAAATAAGCAGGCAAATTGCATGGCAACCATTTTCCTTATGCCGTGTACTTTTATTCGCTGATTGATCAAAATCAAAATGGCGACAGCAATAAACGAAAAATAAAACCCCAACATGAAGACAGAATGGGGTTCAAATAGCAGTACAACAAACAAAGCGTAACGCCACGATTGCCAAATAGTGATCCGCTGGCTTAAAAAATTGCGCAATAGCATCAGACAACACGTAATGAGTGAGCGCTGTGTTGGTACAGCAAAACCGGCAATTAAAGCATAAGCAAATGAAATCAATATTGCAGCAGCGCTTGCAACTTTTGGAGCGGGGTATAGCAGACAAATTTTTCCTAAATGCCTCCATACCCATTTTAGAAACCAGTAAGAAAGACCTGCTATAAGAGCAATGTGCTCACCGGAGATATCGATGAGGTGGGTTGTACCGGTACGGCGAAATAGATCCCATTGTGCTTTATCAACGTGGTTGGTAAAGCCTAATGTTAAGGCTTCAAAAATTCCTAAGGTATCATTATCAGGCACCAATTGGCTAAGTCGTCCCGCTAAATATTCTCTTAATTGCATTAATGGATATTTTTTCATGGGTGGTTGCAAGGGTTGGAACGTACCCCGATAAATATTTCCAACCCACCCAAGGTGACGAGAACTCAGCCAACCAACATAATCAAACCCACCAGGATTCGCTAAATTAACCGGTACCTTTAACTTCGCTTGCAGTTGCCAATGTTGTCCCGCGTGTACTTCAGGACAATGGTCATAACAAGACAATAATAGGTTCGCTTGAACGTTTTGCCCATTTAATTGTTCAGCATAAAATTGAAACTGGGTTCGGTTAGTACTTCGATTAGGAATAGAAACGATATACCCCTGCATGGTAGCTTTGGTTATTAAGTTAGTTTTCGGCATCCCTTGATCAGTCATCAGCCACTGATGAAGAAGACTCCAAACAATAGCCGCCAAAAACCAAAGCAAGAGACCTAGTCTCGGCCTAAAAAAAAAGATAGCAGCAAGTAAAAATAAGGGGTACATGCTTTTAAAGTAAAAAAAAGCAATCCCTGCAAAAAAGCAAAGAATTTCCATATCAGCTCAGGTTGGACACAAAAGCAAGGATCACTTTATTACAAACAAAGCCATGAAACAAATGATTAACATAAAAAAATTAACGATTGAACGATCTAATCCACGCCGCCGTTGCCCTCAGGATACTCATTGAAAATCAGTTTCCCGCGTGGTTAACCAGGGCAACCCTTCTTATGCTCAAAAATAAACCTGTATCTTATTTTTGTTCCTGAGCAAAGAAGGCCGCCACCACGACAGAGCAATATGAGTGGCCTGATCGTAATGCCGTTTTGTCGCAGAAGTTTTTGTGAACGATAGTCAGATTTATTCTGGACGTACTTATGCTGCAAGCCTGTAGAATTGTTCAAAAATAGTCATGTTGCTCGATTGGGTGTGCTGATTTTTCCGCAACATATGATGCAACTCAATTCCTGATAAGGTGGCTTCAGCCGAGTGGAATGCCTTAAACTCTCTCATCCCGTTGGTGATTTTTTTCACAAATCGGTGGTCCTGCTCAATGATGTTATTGAGGTATTTGATTTGTCTTATCGTCATTTGCAAAGGAAATCCGCCAAACATGCATAGCAAGGCCCGTGCTAAATTGATTGTGTTGACGCCAGCTTTATTAGCACCACTTTTGTCCATCGTTACCTTTTCAGGCAAGCCATTCGAATTGATTGCCTTGTTGAAAAAGGTCCTCGCAGCAGGTTCGTCACGCTTTTCTGACAGCATGAAATCACGCTCTGCTGCCAACTCTTCAATGTCACGATAGCTCATTGGGTTAGCCACATACCAACGAACCAGCATTAAAATCATATCTTCTTTGAAATGTCGCTGCTTGAAACTAATCATAAAGCACCACAGTCCAGTCTCGATGATTTAAGTCTAGGCGGTGGGCTGACTTTTTGCGACAAAATCAGTCTACGTACACACTAGGCCAACAAGGCCAACATCCCAATGTTTTATGCGAAGTAAAACAGCCGACCATTCTCCGTAGGATCATCCAAATATCGATTCAAAGATAAATCGCGCGCCGTTTGACGTGCTACTTTGTCATGGATAGCTTGTGATTCCTGAAGAAGCTCCTGGGGAGTCCTGTCTACTAACCTCCAACGGTCCTTTTGTGAGAATGTTCTGACGGAGTAGTCAGAAACGATGCGTTTTCCAGCATTTTGCGCGAGTAACGCGTCCTTCTCCTTTCCTTCTGAGTACATCCACCATAAACACCAAGCACCAAAGACAGGGATCCCTACAAAATCCGAGATTTCACCGAATTCAAAATCAACACGACGAATGTTTTGCCTTGCTTTTGAAAAAAAACGCATCATACCCCCCCCTTTTTCCTGTTAAATAATACAATAGCCTGTCTCTTTTTCAAAGCGGGCGGACTTGAACAATGAAATAGGCGCTAAAAATGCCAGAGATTAGTCAGGCGAACCAAGACAGTCTTAATCAATTCGTTTTATTAACTGGTGATGCGGCACAGGCTAATCGTAATGCCGTGGCAGGACGCCAAGACTCAGGCTCTGTAGCACGCGCTCTTAAAACACTCAACGAGACGGGCTTATTAACGGGCGGTGCAGCGCAGGGCGTATTTGATAGCGTTATGATAACTCATTCAGCCATGTTGTTTCATCAGGAGAGTCGTATTATTTGGGAGCGAATTCCTGATCATCTTTTTACGCGAGAGCGTTTTGACGTAATAATAGCCATCTGCAATAACAACCAAGAAACCGCGCCGAATAGACGTCAGCGATTGATTACTTATGTTAATCGAGATATATTGGGTACCCCTGCGCAGCAAGCCGGAGGAGGGGCTCCGATAAATCAAGCCCAAAGCACTCACACGGCAAGTGTTCATGCGTCGGTTTCAAAATCAGCCAGCGCGTTAAGTGAGCGTTATGGCGCTAGACTGAGTGGCG
>CAMBDN010000251.1 GCA_945865355.1 Legionella genomosp. 1 | reverse complement strand
CCGACCATTGCAATTTTATTTTCTCCAATCATCGTGCGTAAAATATTGCTGTGTTTAAAAATGGCGTGCAATGAGTTAGCTATGTTGAGATGAGTGACCTGGTCTACAAAAGCCATATTTTGGCTATTGCGTTCTGATTTAATTGTCGTTTCCGCTTCAATTGCAGGTTTTATTTTAGCAAGCAGTTGGGTAATGAGCCCTTCTTCAACCGCGTCACAAGCGGATTGGATGGCACCGCATCGTGTATGGCCGAGGACAACAATGAGCTTGGCCCCTGCGACATAGCACGCGAATTCAATGCTCGCCAAGACGTCATCACTAATCACATTGCCTGATATGCGCACACAAAAAATATCGCCAAAGCTCATATCAAAAATGGTTTCCACAGGAACTCTCGAATCGATACACCCGAGGACAACAGCAATAGGATGTTGAGTTTTTGCAGTCTGCTTGATATCAATTTCATTGGAGCGGTTGATGCGAGTATCATTAAGAAACCGTTTATTTCCTTCGCGTAAAATCTGAAGTACCTCAGCAGGAGAGAGATGAGATTGAACGTCATAGGTGGTGACGCTAATAAAATCAACGCGATCATGAATTTCGTAACGATCTTTAAACCCCGTTAGATTCAGTGAGATATGTTTGCTAGGGGCCTGTTCGTCTTTAAATTCTTTTAATAACTCCAATATTTCCTTATCTATGTATTTAGTATAACGCGCGTCAATAATGAGTTGCGAGTATTTATCTATAGCGTTCAACTCTTCAATTAGAGGGGCTTTATTCAAGAAAGTAACCTGTTGAGGTAGCATCAAACGACTCACTTCTCCGTTCGGGTAAATTTCTTTAATGATATCAATGTGTGTTTGGCTGCTAGACTTTAAAATGTAAAATAAACTAATAACTAAACCTACTAAAATACCTGTCAGTAGGTTGAAGGTGATGATACTGATGACGGTGACAAGAAAGGGGATAAACCGATCGCGTCCTTGAGCGTAAATGGAGCGATAAATTTCAGGTTTATTTAGCTTATAGCCCGTATAAATCAAAATTGAAGCGAGTGAAGGTAGCGGTATTTTATTCAAAACCGATGGCAATAGCATGACGGCGAATAAAATAAAGATACCATGCAGAATCGCTGAAAACTTAGTTTTTGATCCGGCTTGAATATTGATTGATGTTCTTATAATGACCGATGTGACGGGGATGCCACCGACCAATCCTGCTGCTAAATTACCAATGCCATGAGCGATTAACTCCTGATTCGAAGAGCTTTGCCGACGATGGACATCCAATCGCTCTGCTGCCTTTGAATTTAAAACTGTTTCAAGCGATGCAACCATGGCAATGATTGCTGCATATAGATATACCTGAGGATTAGACCAGGCAGACCAGTTAGGGTATTCCAGTTGACCAAAAAATTCTTTAAGGCCCGTTGTGTTCGGAATATTAACCATCTGTGGGAATTCTTGGAGCAATGGCGAATCGGCCCACATAAACAGTTGATTAAAAATTACTCCCATAATAACAACCAAGATGGGGGCTGGAAATTCTTTAAGTATTTTGTTCTTTGTTTTATCAAAATAAATTAAAAGAGCAAATGAAAAAAGGCTGATGACTATTGCACCTGTATTGGTGTTATTCGATATCGCTATAAGCGGGTTAAAGGTAATTGTCTCGGTGGTTTCCAATAAATGCGCTTTAAGTTCATTAAGGTTGGCAGATAGCTCAATGGCGAGAGGAAGTTGTTTGATAATTAATAAGATACCAATCGCACAGAGCAATCCTTGGACCACATTTGATGGAATGTAGTTAGCTATAAATCCTGCTTTGAAACTACCAATTATTATTTGCAGTAATCCGGCTAAGGCAAGTGCGAGTAAAAAAGAATTAAAACTGCCGAGTTGATGGATCGTACTAAATACAACGGCCGCCATGCCTGCTGCAGGTCCACTCACACTCACCTGTGAACCACTGAGGCTACCAACGATAATTCCGCCGATAATACCACTTAAAATACCAGAGAAAAGAGGGGCACCAGAAGCTAAAGCAATACCCAGACACAAAGGTATGGCTACGAGAAATACAACGATGCCGGCAACGAAGTCAAACTTAAAATAGCGTTTTGTATAAACTAGAAATGCACGGACATTGGGTGTGTATTTTCTAGTCATACATAAGTACCATATTTTGAGTCATTATTTTATTCTAAATCAAATGGTTGAATTATCAAGGCGTAGTCTCTGTTCGTGTTAAATTTCCTTCATTAAATTAGCCTGTTTTCAGGTCGCTACGAGATTTCTTTGGTTCATTTTAATGATTGAAAATAGCACGGGGGTTACCGTACATACTGAATGGGATATACAGCCCCCCCCTATCAAGATCAGTGGTATTTTGGTTTGACAATGACAATAGGGTGAGATTGAAAGTGAAATTTTTTAAGCCGTCTTAGTTTTTCAAGCATGATTTGAGCGTTTTTCAAAGCAACTACCCATAATTCTTGTTTTTGACGAAAAAAGTCCCTCACATGCACCGTATACCCTTCATCTTATGGAAGAAGACATTGCGAGGGTTAAGAAGCAAAACCATTCCAGGTTGTTTTCACTTTGGCCCAAAGCCAGGCTTCACCATTTTGTCCTCGACTCGTACCTCATCTACCACGTCGGTAGTGTGCTCTTGTCCAGCTTCCACAAATGTTAGACTCTGCTTATAAGTTTGAAAAAGGCATGCACAAACACAAGCTCCTAAACTACCTTCTTGATGCTTATAGTATTCAGTTGGCTCCTTTGGTATATGTGATAATGCTAGTTTATATAATTCTATAGCACGATCATAATTTGGTATTCCACCATCTTCCCCAGAACCAAATTGATACATCTGTGCACGTGCAATTTCAGCAAGAGCAAAATGGTCTTCGACTAATGGAGTAAGCGCCGCCAAAACAGCAGCATACTCCTCTTTTGGAGATAAAATCTCCATTGCATGTGCCACCACCGCCAAAGGGAATCCCTTCGATGCGGCATTTGATAACAAAGAGGCCGTTCTTTCAGAAGGAACCCCAGCGAGTGATCTTTCTAGATTGGCCAAAAAAACTCACCCTTTCCAGAGGGATCTGCTTCGAGCGAGTTACTAAATTCTTTAAGGGTTGCTGCTGTTTCAGCAAGAACGGACTCTCTATCATCTGCCGCAGCTTTAAGTTCTTCTTCAAGAGTAAACGCCAATTCAGTTAAACAGGGATGCGCTTCTTCTCGATTAGCGCGAATAAACTTATCAACATATCTACTCATCACTTCAGCCTTCATGATATTTCCTTTTTACCAATAGCAAAATATATACACTCCTTAAGGTATAGAGCATAGTTGCAATCTAATCAAACTGTAGTCTCGTTTGCGAGTTGCCTCAAAATAAATGTTACCCAAAATAGGAAAAATTTGATTCGTTGCCTCCCAAAGAACTTCCCTGTAATTAATTGATTAACAAGCAATTTCCTTTAGCTCAAAACCAAAGGTTTTTGCACGTAAACTTAGATTTTTTACC
>CAMBDN010000250.1 GCA_945865355.1 Legionella genomosp. 1 | reverse complement strand
CGGTACGGCTTGGATTACCTTGTTGATTTACTTGCGAATTTATTTTTCAAATTAGATCTTTTTAACGCAAATGTGCGTGGTATTTTTACCAAAATACCGCTTTTAAATCAGATCGGGGAATGATATGAATTTTTTGTCGCGTACAGAGCCCAAGACCACAATTGATTTGGTTTAGTCGCCTTGAGCTCATCTGGCTTTTTGTGTGTTCTAGGACGTGCAGCACTACGATGTTGCATCATTTTATTGGCATGAAGAACACGATATATAGTTGATTCTGCAGCAATATATTCTCCCTTGTCAGCAAGATTAGGCACGATTTGACTAGGTGGTTGATTGCGATATTCAGGTGAATTTGCCACCATTAAGATATGCGCACGCTCAGCCTCACTTAGTTTATTATGTGGCGCAGTGAGTGGGCCACGGCGCTTATCCTTCAGGTTATCTTCCTTTTTCCACCGTTGCCACGTGCGTATATCCAGCCCTAAAATCTCACAAGCGGGTTTAAGCCGACATCCAGCATCGCAGGCTTCTTTGAGCAGTCTAATCGCCATAATCTTATCTTGCTCTATGATTAAACGTCCTCGCTGTCCCCCCAAATTAAGTCTGCTTTTTTTTTGAGAATTAACAGAGCGGTTAACTCAGCTAATGCCTTGTCTTTACGATTTAAATCCCGCGTTAATTGCTTGACTTCATCTTGCATTTTCTGATTTATAGCCTTGCTTTCCTTTATGCCAGAAGAACTCTCTTTTGTTGCCACGACACTAAGACCATCTAGCATTTGCTGTTTCCAGGTCTCAAGGTGATTATAATAAATTCCATGAGCTCTACAGTACGCACTTTGCTCTTCTTCTGTTTTACCTATAGTGTCCATTACTGCTTGAAGTTTAAAGGCTGGTGAATGATCTTTAGGGCGCTTAGAATCATTATTTTTTTTGGAATCTTTCTCATTAGGCATATTATGAATCCATGTAGAAATTGTAGACTTAGGTATATTAAACTCTTTAGACAATTCTATTACACCTGGACCATTAGGTGCTAATGCTTTAGACAGTACATTAGCTTTTATTGCTGCTGAATATTTCGTTACTTGTCTCATCTTAAATTCCAATTCCGCCCAAGATTTAAATTAACTCAGAGGCGACAACTTTCCTGAAATTGGGGGCTAACTTGATGGCCCAGATAAATGGGAATTTACAGCAGATTTTGGACTTGATCACTTTTTGCTTGTCCAAGTAACTCTATCATCTTTATAAAATGGTTGTAATTGCAAAACAAATAACGCAAAACCAAGCACAAAAGCTCAAATTGTGATCATTATTTAAAATGCGCTGGCAGCAGACTTGAGAATATTACGCCCCACCGGATGAGCACCTAGGTCGCAAAACCCCGTATACCCCCTCCCACCATTAAGCAAATTTCAAAATTGAAATCCAATTTACTTGGCTACACAAGATCTTTAAGAAAATTTTTACTACGCTGAATTGCCTGTCTAATCTCTTTCCTGAATGCCTTAGCTTCACCTTTTGTTTCCCCATGCTTTAATGCGTTGAGATTGTAACGTGGAGCACCAGAGCCCCTTGCACATCCATGTACCCGACAACGGGCTTTGCCTTTGATAGCTGGGCAACGACAAGGCTTACCATTATTCCCCTTTGTTCGTGCGCCACATCGAGGCGCAGATTCAAATGAATAGCGTTTTTTCTCGGTTCTTGAGGTTGTTTTCATGTTTTTTCCTTATTACCCATACCCCCTTGAATATTTCCCACAATAGCTTGACCACCTTGGTGAACATCAACACGCTCAACAATGATTTTTTGGCCGCCAACACCTTGTAGCTTGGCCAGCACACTAGCTTGTTGAGTAAAACAATTGGCCAATTTTATTGCAGAATTGGTGTAATATTTTTTTAGTTCAAAATCACTAGTTCCATTCGCAAAAGCCATTGTTGTTTGCTGTAATTCATGGATTGATAGCATTTGAGACGCAAGCATTGACTGTAAGCCGCTCTGAGCATTTAAAGCTACCATCGCCTCGTTACTTTTCTCTCTAGCCTTATCAAGATCAAAATTTTCTGACCGAATGTTATTAGTGGCAATTGCATTGTTATGAATGAGACGTTTATTAAAATTTTCTTGTGCTTGAGTTTTGGTATCAATGGCATTAATTTGTTTTTCTTCTATTCTATCCATACTTGTCATGTTTTCCTCACTCCTTTAGTTTTGCAATTTCTAAAAACACCCGTTATCAGTGCCGACAAAACCGACAGAATAGAGTTTCGTCGGTTTTGTCAGTTAGCACGTAGCCGTATTCGCTGTTTTTAACCCCTGTTTCATACTTAATCATGCCAATGATATGCAACTTTAGGACGGCCATTAGTATCTGCTGAACTTATTATTTCTCTGCTAAGATAGTCGTAGTCCATTAGCCAAGCTAAAGACTCGTTAATCAGGTCAATAGAATCAAGTCCTGACCATCCTTTCCGCTGTATATCCCGAACAGAAAAAGGATTAGGCAACTTCTTCTTACGATCCAAAATCAATTTCGCACTATCAAGACTGAAGTTAGTTGCAATACTATAAAGCCTCTTGGCATGGCTAAGTAAATAATCCGACCAACTTAAGGCTCGAACCGTTGCAGTCACACCCACAGCATCACGTCCTCCATCAATTATTTCAAACAGTAATGCCAACCCAGCAATGGTTTGAGGCATTTTCAGTATATGACTTTCCAGTACAGGATGAATCTCAGGATTACGGGCAATATCCTGAATTTTCTTCATCCATTGAATAAATAATTCCTGTGCTCCGCAGGTAAATCTAAATTGGCGAGGTTCTCCGACTGGTCCCATAAAGTCGAGATTATGTAGCGTCTCAAAAACTCTGTCATATTTCATTTTTGCTTCTTGGTTAGGTACTCTATCAATCCACCGCCAGTTACCAATGTCATCCGGCCATATGGCTAGCTGAAAACGTTGGATTAGTCCATCATCGACTATACCCCTTGTTGCGTCTCGTACTAACAAAGAGATTTTGCTAGGCTGAATGCCGCCTATAATTGAAAGAGTACAGCTTTCAATTTCAATCGTACCTCGTCCAATGCGGTCGTAAACATAACGGCCATTCCCATCAAAGCATTCAAGATAAAAAGCACGATCAGACTGATATTCCTCTCTATTTAGGTTGGCTAACCATCCTGATAATTCATCACGCATAAAAACTAGCCCGTTAGGATTTTCATTTAATAACTCACCCAATTTTTCTACGGTGGGATCGTTCACTATTAACCTATGTCGCATGGGTGGAGTAATATTGTCCGTTATTCTAAGTGCCTCTCTTGCCGCTTCTCGATTATTCTTCTTTAGTGCCTCCTTCGCCTTACTTTTGGCTGTAGTCAGCCTGAACACAATATCTGATGAGTTTCCCCGTAATTCTAGCCACGTTCATTGATGGACAAATAAAAAACCCCTCATAAAGCTTGATTAAAACCTCATGAAGGGTACTCTTCGTTTTACGAGAACAGAAGAGAACCAGAATGTA
>CAMBDN010000249.1 GCA_945865355.1 Legionella genomosp. 1 | reverse complement strand
CCAGCACAGCCAATTCCTGAGACAAATACATGCTGCTCAGGAGGCACACCTAACTCAGGCAAAATCCGTTGCAAGGCAGCCAAAATGGCATAATCCCCACACCCCGGGCACCACCGAACCTCCGTATCATTAACAAAATCTGCTCGTTTAAGTACTGACTGATTCATCACAGTATTCGCGTTAAGGAGAGATTTATTAATAATAGACTTCTTTTGGCTCGCTGGGTACTACTAACTCATAAATACGGGATTTTTACTCCGAACCTTCCCGTATTAAGCTTGGCTGCCTACGAGCTACTTTTAAAAGGCTCACCACTAATGATTTGAGAACTTACAAAAACGCTTTGATAGCATTCACCAAATAGGTCGTGGTAAATGGTTGACCGGTGCATTGATTAATTGATTTTGCATCAACCAAATACTCTGATCGCAATAGTTGGCAAAGTTGGCCTGAGTTTAGCTCAGCGACCAACACTTGTTGATACGCTTTGAGAATGTTACCTAAATCATCTGGTAACGGATTCAAATGACGCAAATGAACCAAAGCAACAGGTATCCCCTCCGCTTGGCACTGCATCAGAGTAGCTCGTATACTGCCATAGGTACTGCCCCAGCCAATCAATAATACGGATGCATTTTTATCACCCTCAATCAGTAGCGGTGGATAATCACGTGAAATGCCTGCTATTTTTTGTGCACGTGTATTCACCATGTTTTGATGATTTTCTGCATCATAGCTGACTCGCCCCTCATCCCCCTGCTTCTCCAAACCACCCAATTGATGAATGAATCCCGGTGTGCCTGGTATATTCCAACTACGACTGAGCTTCTCATCTCGCTGATAAGGTTTAGGGAAACGATTGAAATCAATAGAAGGCATCTTTAATGAATCTACAGCAGGAATTTTCCATGGCTCTGCCGCATTGGCAAGATAAGCATCTAGTAATACAATCACAGGCGTCATGTAGTTAATCGCTATGGTAAATGCCTCTACGATGGTGTTAAAGCAATCTGACGGCGTTTTCGCTGCCAACACTGGCAATGGGGCTTCACCGTGACGACCGTAAAGCGCCTGACGTAGATCACTTTGACCCGTTTTAGTAGGCATTCCCGTTGACGCACCTGCGCGCTGCACATCAATCAAGACCAACGGTAATTCAGCCACCACAGCCAATCCCAAACTTTCACTTTTCAAGTCAAGCCCAGGTCCAGAAGTACAGGTTAACGCCAAACAACCACCATAGGCGGCGCCAATACACGAACAAATCGCTGAAATTTCATCCTCGGCTTGCAGCAGTTGCACACCATAATCCGTAAGCTTGGCACATTCTTGCAAAATAGCTGATGCAGGAGTAATGGGATACCCAGACACCAACGTTGGGACACGTAAGTTCACGGCAAGTGTAGCGATAGCTAACGAGACCGCTTCAACGCCTGTAATTTGCCGATAATCCCCTTCCTCCCGGTTTGCCTGACCTATCATGAAATGTGAACGCGTCAACTCCAAGGTCATTGCATAATTATAACCGGCAAGCAGCGTCAGCTCATTGGCCTTTGCAATTAGCGGTTTCGCTTTAAATTTTTTGTTAATAAAGGCGAGGCAATTTTCGGTGGGCAAATCAAACAGCCATAACACCATCCCCAAAACATAAAAGTTTTTTGCTTTTTTTGCTTGAGCATGAGTAATACCCAATGCCTCTACAGCACTTAACGTTTGAGTAATCAATGGTAAAGACACTAATTGATAACGTTGACTCGCATCGCTTAATATATCAGGGCTACAATGTGCCTTTTCCCAATCTTTCTCCTGCATACTATCTTCATTAATGATCAATAAACCACCCTGATCAAGATATTGCAGCGAGTTTTTTAAGGCAGCAGGGTTTAAAGCAACCAAGACATCCAGCGACTCACCTGCCGTGAAAATGGCTTCCTCAGCCATCGCCAGCTGAAAGCCTGAAACCCCAGCAACCGTCCCAGCTGGCGCACGAATTTCAGCAGGAAAATCAGGTAGGGTACGCACATCGCGGCCGGTTAGAGCAGCAGTAATCGTCAACTGCTCACCCACCAACTGCACACCATCACCAGAATCGCCGGTGATGCGAATAACGATAGCATCTGAAATAGACATAGTGGTCTTTCTCTCTACATATCAATTAACCATCGCAAGCCGTTTAGGGAACTAGACAAACGGTGCACTTGTAATATCGTGTGCCTTTATATACCGCACTATAGGTTTTTACATCCATCGCGTTCAATAAGCCATTAACCGCGCTTCGAGCATAAGTTGTCGCATGTGCCTCACTGCATCTTTTAAGCCACAAGAAAGTGCTCTAGCAATGATGGCATGGCCAATATTTAATTCATGTAACTCTTTAATTTTAGCGATGGGTTGCACGTTATGGTAATGCAAACCGTGCCCTGCATTAACCACTAGCTTAAGACTAGCAGCATATTCAGCTGCTTGTCTAATGCGTTTTAGCTCTTTAATAGACTGCTCCTCAGTAGTCGCATCGGCGTAACATCCCGTATGTAATTCAATGACCGGGGCCCCTGACGCTTTTGCTGCTTCTATTTGTTTCATATCAGGATCAATAAATAACGATACTTCGCTGCCTAATGCTTGCAACCGAACCACCGCTCGCTGCACGGTGTTAAAATGACCAACAACATCCAAGCCACCTTCTGTGGTTAATTCTTCACGCTTCTCTGGCACCAGACAAGCATGCTCTGGCTCTATTTCTTCAGCAAAATCAAGCATGGCTTCTGTTACTGCCAACTCTAAATTCATTCTTGTTTGCAAGACCGCTTTGATGAGTCTTACATCACGTGCCTGAATGTGGCGCAAGTCTTCGCGCATGTGCAACGTAATGCCATCAGCACCTGCTTCTTCGGCATCGATAGCGGCTTGCACTGGATCCGGGTAACGGGTACCTCGAGCTTGTCTCAGTGTCGCAATGTGATCAATATTTACACCTAATAATATGTCTTTTTTCATCTAGATTTTTGCCTTTAAGGAATGACCAACAATAACACTAGAAATTATATCAATTATTGACGTATTTGCATGCGAATTTGATCGAATTAGGATTATTAACGTTTTAGGAAGCATCAACGAATCTGCGCAGAATAATATTTTGGGCTCCGTTGCAAAAAAGATTCAATTTACAAAATCCTAAGTTTTGGGCAGATCTCAACTGTATAGACCAAATTGTTCATTGATAAAGGAGACCTCAGTACGAGTTCCATACATCCAGATATCGAACTGTCCTTTTTTGAACATCCGTATCATTTCAAATCCTTTAATCGTTGCGTAGGCGGTTTTCATGGATAGAAACCCTCGGACTAGGTTAATAAGACGCTTTAGCTTCCCATGATCTGCTTTCAGTCGATTGTTACGATACTTTATTTGTAAATGCTCCGCATCCGCAGCAAGCGTTCCTTCCTGTTTTAACTCTTTAATAGCCTGGCTATAAGCTGGATTTTTATTGGTATTAATCACGTTGATATCACAAGTCGGATTGTTTTTTATTAGTTTCTTA
>CAMBDN010000248.1 GCA_945865355.1 Legionella genomosp. 1 | reverse complement strand
TGCCTTCCAGGCTTCAGAATGCTCTTTCCATAAGCCTTGCCCCTGTGTTTTTTCTGATGCTTTCATTTAAATACCTCTGCGTTAATCAACTACAGCAAGTATCTGGAATTATCCTTTGATTGAATAGATGGGGTTTATTGAGCGCTTACGGATATCGTTACCAGCAATGAAAAAGAAACGCAGTTTGTAGATGATGAAATTGTTGCCTTCAATAGAAGCCACGCTCCGTTTACACAGGACAACGATTTTGTCAGTTTAAATTTTCACATCAAGAATGAGAGTGGCTTTGTAATAGCTGGGATCAACTCATTGATGTATTGCTGGGGCATGCTCTATATCGATGTTTTGTTCGTCGAGGAGAGTCATCGTGGCCAACAACTTGGAAGCCTTTTGCTGAGCCAAGTTGAGGCAGAAGCTAAATCAATGGGGGCTAGCCTTTCGCATTTAGATACATTTGATTGGCAGGCTAAAGATTTTTATTTGAAAGCTGGGTATGAAATTTTTGGCGTTCTTGACGATTGTCCGCCAGACCACAAGCGGTATTATATGAAAAAAACATTATGAATAATTTAGGAGCCCAACGATGAACAATCAAGGAAAATCTTACGATATCATTGCCGAGGGTTTTGCTAAAATGCGAGATTCTTTTAATACTGAGCAAAAATACCTCGATGCTTTAATAAATTATATACCCGAAAAATCCCACATCCTTGATATTGGTTGCGGTTCTGGGTTCCCAATTGCCGATTATTTAATTGAGAAAAGTTTTCAGGTCACTGGCATTGATGGGTCGCAAGAATTACTAAATATCGCTAAAAAGAAATGTCCAAAAATGCGGGGCCTGTATGGTGACATTCGTACCATTAAGTTTAATGAAACCGTTGATGCGATTGTCGAATGGTGGTGTCTTTTTCATCTTCCTAAATCAGACCATGAGCACATGATTGCTCGTTTCGCGGAGTGGCTAAAGCCAGATGGGATCCTTGAGTTTACAAGCGGTGATAGTGAATATGAAGGGACTGACAGTAACATGCTCAATCAAGAGCTTCATTTTTACAGCCTAGCTCCTAATGTTTATGAGCAGTATCTTAAAAAATATGGCTTTGAAATCCTTTTAAAAGAAAGCGATCAAGAGCAACATCTTGTTTGGATAGCAAAAAAGAATGGCTAACGATAAGTTAACAGCAATATCACATACTAAAGCCATTGAATGGGCCATGGGGGTTCTAAAGCAGCCTGAGATTAATACAGCTGTCGTTGTAGCGACTCCTTGGTCCAACGTTTTAAAAATCAGCACACTCCAAGGTCCAGTATATCTTAAACAAACACCACCTGATTTGTTTATTGAAGTTGATATCATCCAAAAATGTCGGGAATTATGCGGAATAACTTATATACCTGAGGTGATCGCAACAGACAAGAAGCTACGCTGCTTTTTAATGAAGGAATGCGGTGATGTATCACTACGCACAGTGTTTGATGGACACCTCAACGTTGATCTGTTAGTTCAGGGTCTACAAGTTTATAAAAATATGCAGCACGCAACAGCACCACATGTGGATGCCTTTCTTCAGACTGGTGTACCTGATTGGCGCCTTAAGCAGTTTCCAAAATTGTATCAAGCACTCGTCAGCGATGAAGCCTTTTTGAAGGGGCATGGATTAGAGGCAGCGCAGATTCAAATACTACAAAATGCTGTGAACAATCTAGAAACGCTATGCCATGAGTTATCAAATTACGGGATACCTGAATGCCTGAGTCATTCTGATTTCCACGAGAACAATATGCTACTCAGCAATGCCACGCAAAAAGTTAGCATTATCGATCTGGGTGAAACGGCTATTAATCATCCTCTCTTTTCGCTCGCCGCTTTTCTTAAAATCCCATGCAATCTCTATAACATAACGGTTGCCTCCCTAGACTTTCAAAAACTACATGAGACTTGTTTTAATGGATGGCTAGAGGATAAAAAAAGCATGATTAGAGTTGTTGAAATAATCAACATACTACTTCCTCTATACTTGGTATTTGCTCAAAAGAGATTTTTAGACGCAATTCATCTTCCATATAACGCTGATAATCCTATGAGCGTAAGGCAGCATGATAAAATCAATAAAGGTTTTATTTGGTTTATTGAGAATATGAAGGCTGAACTATGAATACTGAACCTGTGTCAGAAAATGACAATCTGAATAAAGAAATTATCCAATGGGGTTGCAAATGCCTTATATCTCTTGGGGTTACACTCAAAAGCAACCTACCAGAAAATGTGCTAAACACTCCTTGGTCTTATGTGGTTCGCTTTGAAACATCTGATGGTTACATTTATTTGAAGCACACCCCAGAATTGATTGCATTGGAGGCCACTATTATACAAATTTTGCATGATCAATTTCATGCTTCTGTTCCAAAAGTTATTGCACACAATTCTGAATTAAATTGTTTTTTAATGAAAGATGCGGGTAGGCCATTGCGAGAAATTCTAAAACATCAATTCGATGCAGCATTGTTTTGTAAAGCCATTGACCAATTTACATCACTTCAATTAGCTGTTGCCGATCATGTCAATATTTTTCTTGATATCGGTGTTCCCGATTGGCGATTAGATAAATTTCCTGACTTATTCGCGCAAGTGCTTTTAGAAAAAGACATATTGATAGAGGATGGATTATCAGAAATAGAAATTACTGAATTAGAGGCACTGCTTCCAACAGTTTCTAATTTATGTAAAAAATTAGCTGACTATTCTATCAAACAAACCATTGTTCAGCCTGATTTTAATGACAACAACACACTTATAGACGATATATCACAAGGTATTACAATCATTGATTTGGGTGAAATAGCAATTTCGCATCCATTTTTTTCGCTGCTAAACTGTTTGCAACAAATAAAAAAACATCATGCACTAACAGACGAAGATGATATGTATCTCAAGATCAAGGATGCTTGTCTTAAAAATTATATGAATTTTGAGTCTAAAGAACTTTTATCAGATGCTTTTGCTACGGCACAACTATTATGGGGTGTTTATGGGATATTGTGCCAGTATAGGTTGATGATCGCATGTGGTAAAGAGAGCATTATGTCCTTTCAGCATGGGAGACTCAGCGGTTCATTGAAAGAGTTTATGGCCCTATGTAAAACGATTGAAATGCCTTTGCGTAAATAATATTTTGATCAGCACGTAGGTCTCAGTGAAACAATTCTCTGTTACATGATGATTGAAGCAGGATTAAACATCAGTAGTAAATATTGGTCGAATAACTTCATACAATCCTGAATAAATTTTTCCAACGAGTCTATCTTTTCCAGCAAAAGGTACCGGGCTAGATCGTGTTCTTTTAATTCTGTTGCTAAGGCAAAAATATACTTTCTATTTTGATGTTCTCTGGCTACGGTTAACCCGTTAAATAATCCAAAAGAAACCCTGCCACACATTGTCCTTTTCTCATTACCATGCAGATGTGTCACTTGTTGCCATGGTAATGCTACAAATGTTGTGTTTTCTGCGATCCGCTTAAGGGGATCATTTAAAATGAATTTTTCGTCATAATA
>CAMBDN010000247.1 GCA_945865355.1 Legionella genomosp. 1 | reverse complement strand
CAACTGTTAACTTACGCAATTTTGTTTTGGATATGGCTGAACGCGGGGCTGGTGAGTTTGTTATCAACTCAATCGATCATGATGGCATGATGGATGGATACGATTTGGAGCTCATTAAAAAAGTTAAAAACTATACCGACAGGCCCGTCATTACTGCAGGTGGGGCAGGAACGTTTATGCACTTGGTTGATGCGTTCAATGAAACCAATGTTGATGCGGTTGCTTGTGCTAGCTTGTTTCATTTTGGTGACAATAATCCAATCCGTGCCCGCTCTTATTTGTTAAATCAGGGTATACCAATGAAGTTAACCAAATGAAATTATCCGTTACTATCAACCAGCTGAGCGAGTATCTTACTCGACAAATCGAACTGTTTTATCCTGATGCAATGGATGTACGAACTGGCTTAATCAAAATAATGCCGGATGTTGTTGAACGCCTTGATCATTGTTTTTCTCACGTTCATAAAAAATATTATTTTGAGCAGGGTGAAGCGGTGTTCAATCACTTGAATTCCGATCATTATGCTATGTTTTTATATATAGTATCCAATACTGCATATCGGCAAGACTTTACTCAAGTCGCTGAAAAAGCGTTTTTACTGAACAAGGCACTGCACGGCATTGATGCGTTTTATTCAATTACCTTACCGGACATATTTTTATTCGTTCATCCAGTGGGTACAGTTTTGGGTAATGCGAACTTTGCCAATTTTTTAGTTGTTTATCAAAATGTTACTGTTGGTTCTGATTGGGAGGGGATTTACCCGGACTTAGGTAAAGCGAATGTTCTCTACTCCAAAAGCTCGGTGATTGGTAAATGTAGTATTGGCGATAATGTGTGTTTCGCGGCGAATACATTTGTGAAGAACATGGATGTTCCAGATAATTCTGTGGTAGTTGGCTCATATCCTGCAAATAGTATAAAGGCTAACCATCGCGATAATAAACAGGATTTTTTTTGTCTTGCCTGATTAAGACAAGTTTCATAAAATGGACTGGGGCACGTAGATAATTTCTCCACAACCCCGGTGAGCGTCATCCAGAGCGCATTTTTTGCATGAAGGATTGTAAGTCTCAAATCTAGTATATTCAGAAGTAAGAGAGTTGCTCTTTGCTAAAAAAAAGGGCACGGGCGTAAGCGACCGTCGAGGGATTGGTTTAACCAACCGTGTAGATCATGGTACTTTAGCCCAGCTCTCGAAACGTTTGAATAGTTGCTTGGGCTGCTTACCGAATGCCCGCTTACAATCCTAAACAATTTTATTTCGAGGCCATCATGACATTGTAGCTGTTGCAAGAGATCCTGTTGTTACCAGGGCGAGAGCATCAAAGTTTAAATTCCTAACACTTTTTACCTATATTCATTATATAGTCCCGCTTTTCGTCTTTTTCGAGGGACTGAAAACTTTGACTCAGACTCTTTTCGAATCAAATTCAGCGCTAGATGCCGCATAACACTCATATTTTCTGCAGCAACCCCACGTCTAATTCTCGAATCATCTTCTTTAAACGTTACATCCATAACCTAATGCAACGAATGGTGAGTAAACCGACGGAACTTCCCCGCCAGTTTCTCGCAGAACGGAACGTGAACCTCTCAATTCATGCCGCTCCCATCAAGCAAACGCACCTTGCATACCCGCTCGCCAATGTGCAAATAAGTAGGGTTGTTTCTTCGATATCTTTTCCAAGAATTTCGATGCCCATACCTTCCTATTTCTAAGGCGCTTATATTTCCTTACCGCCCACGCAATGAGTGTTTTATTAAAATGACGCCATACTGGATACATCGCCGATCGCTGATATCGCCCGTAATAATGCAACCATCCGTTTAATACGGGATTGTACCTTTTGGCAATATCATTGAGACTTAAATCCGTACGGTTTCGCCAATTAAACTTCCGAGTCGTCGCCCGCATTGACTTCTGCGCTGCTTTACTGACTGCTGGAGTAAAGCTAACAAACATACTGTTACGCTTGCTATTCTTCACTGTTCGCGGTCTGAAGGTGTATCCCAAGAAGTCAAATGACGTATTGTGATACTTTCCTTTTCGGCTTCCATCTTTGCAATAAACAATCTTTGTTTTATCAGGATGTAACTGTAGTTCGCACGCCTCAAAACGTACTGTTAATTCGCATAGTAACTGCTGGGCTTGAGCTTCCGTTCTGCAATGCACAAGACCATCATCGGCATAACGACACCATGGTACATCTTGATGATTCTTCTGCATCCATTTATCGAATACATAATGTAAGAATAAATTACTGAGAACAGGACTGATTACACCGCCTTGCGGTGTTCCTTTTGTCCTTGAAATTTCACTGCCATCAGGCAATTGCATGGGTGCTTTCAGCCATCGCTCAATATACAGCAGTACCCAGCTATTATGAGTATGTTTCTTAACTGCTTTCATTAACAATTCCCAAGATATGTTGTCAAATAGTCCCTTAATGTCAAATTCTAAAATCCAGTTATATTGCCAACAGCGTTTTCGCGTAATACCTATCGCATCAAGCGCTGATTTATGTGGTCTATAACCGTAAGAATCCGGCAGAAAGCAAGACTCCACTTCTGGTTCAAATACTAGCTTTACAACCATCTGTGCTATTCGATCACTGACTGTAGGAATCCCCAACAAACGAGTGCCTCCTGATTTCTTTGGAATCGGTACCGCTTTCACCGCAGGTGGAAAATAGCAACCTGAAGACATCCTATTCCATAGTTTATACAGATTGTTCTTGAGATCTTTTGCAAAATCTTCTAACGATTCCTCATCAACACCCGCCGCTCCAGCGTTGGCTTTTACACGCTCATAGGCATGCACTAGCAGTTGCTTTGGTATGTTAAATGGTTTTGTCTTTTCCAATACTTCCTCCTGAAAAAAAATTCTCAGTTGAATATTAAATCCGACTGCCTGACGCAACCCCTTCGCTCCACAATCATTACAACTGCTTCATCGCTACTACGAGTTGCTCCGCCCCAGTGCTTTACATCGGTACTCTCATCCTTATGGTTGCATCCACTTGGATTTCTCCCTTAACATTAAAACGACTGGTTCCCGCAGTTCCCTGTAAAAGCCCAGATCAGACTCACGCCATCTATACGCCGGACACCGCTCACACAATAGCCAGACACCCTGTGAGCTTATCCCAGGTTATGGAAACGCCCCTGGTTTTGATGTCAATTCTCTGGATTACGACGCGTCAACAATGGTTCAGGTTTATTCGTCTTTCTGATCCATACCTGCCGGGTTAATACCCGCACTTTACTTCAACGCTTATGACCATCACTCTTAATGACAGCCACTTGAAGTGGTTTGAAGCCTGCTTCTGGAAACCGACTTCGAAGGGCCTACCTTCATCTTCTACAGAGCTTAAGCACAAGCTCTTGGTCTATGTTCAACATAAACCTCTTTCTCGTGCGCCTGCGGCGCACTTTCAATAGCCCAGTGCTTTCTAACAGCATTAGAAAATATTTTAGCGTCTGGCGCTATTGATGCAATGAAATAGCGAGTTTCAGACGTTGTTTTACCATCAATATATCGTTCTGACTCAACCATCCCAAGACTGTACAAAGAGGCCCAT
>CAMBDN010000246.1 GCA_945865355.1 Legionella genomosp. 1 | reverse complement strand
TACGAGCAATGGATGTGATAAGTAATTGCTATAAATTACGACGTGATTTATTCAATGAGGTTATTGCCTCTTTTATTGGGTCATTCGCTCCAGGCATGGAGCATATGAATTCGAAATTTCAGGCTGTTGTCAATGCGTAACTTCTATATTTTACAGCTTGAGACCAAGCGAATAGGTTGCTTATGCTTTGTCAAACAGAAAAATAGCGATGCATTTGAATCTTGTAAAATATATTCAGTTTCTACCGCACTTAAACTCAATAGCAGTGGTGATGGAACTAAACCTGCAGCATTGCTAGCTAAAAATAATACCAATAAATCATACACATCAGCTGCCTGAATGCATACAACAGAGCCAATCGGTAGGGTGAATGATTGTAGTCCTACCATCATACAACAAACATCATGATACAGTTTGCCATACGTGATATTTCGATGTGCACCAACATCGTCAACTAACAAAATAGCCACTTTATTTTCATGTACTTTGCTATGTTTTCTCAAAACATATTCTGCAATATTCAATTTCATCTAGATTCCATCCATGCAAGGCATCTTCCAATTGGATCAATAGTCGGTACATTTTCTTGTGGGATGATGTTGTCTTTATTATAGCTCTGTTCGGATGATCAAGATCAGTTTTTTGATTCCGACATAGTGATTACCCAATTAGAGTATATCTATTTTGATTGATGAAGAAGTATTCGTTAATAGTGGCGCTGGCTAATTTTCCAGGTATGATATTGACCCGGCAGTTAAACCTTATCAAGATTTATTTTTATGACCGTTGAAATATACACTGATGGTGCATGCAAAGGGAATCCCGGTCCAGGAGGGTGGGGGGCTTTACTACGTCATAATGGTAAAGAAAAAACCTTAAAAGGAGCGGAAGCCCACACTACAAATAACCGCATGGAATTAATGGCCGCAATTATGGCATTGGAGGCTTTAACTCGCTCGTGTCAGGTGGAGTTATATACTGACTCACAATATTTGCGTCAAGGAATGACTGAATGGTTAGCGCAGTGGAAAAAGAAAGGCTGGCGAAACTCGAAGAAAGAGCCCGTTAAAAATGCCGATCTTTGGCAACGACTTGATGATTTAGCAAAAAAGCATAACATCAACTGGCACTGGGTGAAGGGGCATTCAGGCCATCCTGAAAACGATCAGGCGGATGAATTGGCAAACCAAGCGATAGCTGAGTTGGGAATCATTTAGAGGTGATAGATTGCGCCAGATTGTATTAGATACTGAAACCACAGGCATTGGTCATGAAACAGGACATCGGATTATCGAGATCGGTTGTATTGAGTTAGTCGATAGAAAATTGACAGGGCAACATTACCATACTTACTTGAATCCACTCCGGGCTGTTGATGAGGGCGCGTTTAAAGTACACGGAATTAGCACCGAATTTTTGCAGGACAAGCCATTTTTTGGCGATATCGTTGATGAACTTTTCCAATTTATTGATGGTGCTGAGTTGATCATTCATAACGCACCATTTGATGTGGGATTTTTGAATGCCGAACTACGAAAAATAAAGTGGTCGAGTACTCTAGAGGATAAAGCCCACATTGTTGATACTTTAGTGTTGGCTAGGCAAAAGCATCCGGGCCAACGCAACAGCCTTGATGCCCTGTGCAAGCGCTATGAGATTGATAATTCCAATCGCCAACTGCATGGAGCCTTGCTTGATGCCGAGATTTTAGCATTTGTATATTTGGCGATGACTGGCGGTCAAGCCAAATTGTTCATTGATGAAGATTTTAGATCAACCCATACGCAAGGTCATGTTGATTCACCTCAGACCTTATTAACAAGTAGCTCGCCTGTACACTACGCTTCAGATGACGAGCTAACAAGTCACCATGCTTTTATTCAAAAGTTAGTAAAAAAATCAGGGATTAATCACTGGGAAGAGTAAAAATGTAGCCCTTATGCAGTGCGGTGAAACACGGGGATCTTCTATAATGATTCCCGTGTTTCGCTGCGCTATCAATAGCCGCATAAATTTCATATGTCTGCTGCACTTGATATGTCCATATTTTATACTATATTTAGGTCAGAGGTATTTAGATCAATAGGGTATATTATGGAAGATCGAAATGAGAAGCAGGTTTGTCGTAACGCGTTGTTAGCAGCATCTTTTAGTCTATTCATTGTTTCACCGATTACAATGGCAAGTACTTCAGATACAAACCAGTCATCAGCAGTGTCTATTGTTAACGTAAGATTTGCAGCCAATGATGAATTTGTATTCAGCCCGCGAACACGGCAGTGGAAAGCCATTGATGCCAATGGCAAGGTGGTTCGCACGGGATATGGTTCAGGTGGGCGAAATTATTGTCCAGATATTAAACGTTCTTGCCACACGCCGACAGGAACGTTTACAGTGCGATCTAAAGGTGGGGCGGGTTGTCGTTCTAGCCGTTATCCCGTTGGACGCGGTGGAGCTCCGATGCCATATTGCATGTTTTTTAGCCAATACTATGCGGTTCATGGTTCATATGACGTGCCAAATTGGAATGCGAGTCATGGATGTATTCGAATACAACCCAGTGATGCTCGTTGGCTAAGCAATCATTTTATGCATGTGGGTACAACGGTGGTGGTTAAGCCTTATTAGGACTTATTCATCTTCATCGCCCATGCTAAAGGACGATCCGCATCCGCATGTTGTTTTGGCATTGGGGTTACGAATGACGAATTGCTCACCTTGTATTCCTTGAACGTAATCAATTTCGGCATCATTTAAATATTGAAAGCTCATGGAATCAACCAGAAGTTTTACGGAAGATTGCCCATTAGAACATTGCTGCTCAACAATGGTGTCATCTTCCTGAATTTTTTCATCAAAGGTAAAGCCATATTGGAAACCGGAGCATCCACCCCCGGTGATGTAGACGCGCAGGTTTAGCAGCGGATTTTCCTCTTCAGCAATCAAAGATGCGACTTTATCTGCGGCATTGACCGAAAAATGAATGCTCGTTGATGAGGTTGGTGTTGCTGCTGCTGCTGCGTTAATGCTCGCCATGATGACTCCAAAAAATACCTTATACTTTAATTGTACAACAATTCTTGTGATGTGGGGTAAGAACTATTCATAAAGTACAGGGATAACCGCATACTCTGGTTATAAGAGGGTTCTCTATTTTTTTGCGAAGCATCGAAAACCCTCCCCCCCCCCTCCAATTGATTTTTCAGATTAGGCTCGAATGAATATCGATTTGATAAATCGAGGGATTGGAGCGACTACCTTGCCCCTGCCCCTGCCTCTGCCCCTGCCTCTGCTGTTGTTTCTATTGCAGTGCGTTTTCTCTTATCCTGGGTAGTACTAAATAGACGATATGTATCTTCACGGCTATGCGGTGGCGTGATGCGTCTCGCGCCTGCTTTATCGGAGTCAGATTTTTTATCTAGCGATAGCATACCTTCTCTAACTGTGGTAAGCGCATCCAACATCCTTTTGTTTTCCTTTGACAAACGTTTAATTTCTTGCTCACTCTCATGTTTTTGAGCGATGAGGCTTTGATCTGATGCTTCAAGGTGGTGTACTAATTGGCTAAGTTCTTGGCCGCTTTTACGAATTTCTTCTCTGAGGCGTTGTTCTAATGCGGTCATTT
>CAMBDN010000245.1 GCA_945865355.1 Legionella genomosp. 1 | reverse complement strand
TATACAAGAAAAGGCTAGAGCCTTTGATGCAGAATCAGAAGCGGGTATTGCGGCACGTCAACTGCACGGTAGCTTAGTTGAAGCAAGAGATCACTTAATCAGTGGTGAGTTTTCTATTCGTCAATTTAAGACATCTTGTTCGACCGCATGCAAGACTGCAGAGGAGTCGGTATTAAAAGATCATCGAGGTTGGAAACAAGTCATTGCTACTGTTTTTACTGTAGTTGCCTCAATCGCCACGCTGGGTATTGCTAATCTAATCAGCAAAGCCATTACAGGTCGTTTCGACTTTTCAAAAACAAATACCGACAGTATTAATAAAGTACAAGATATAAAAGAAAAATTAAAGAACCTGCATACGGACATTGAGCCTGACGAAATTGAGCAGGATATTGAAAGTGAACACCATTTAGCTCAACCAGAGTAAACGCATGATATAAAATAAGAGAACAAAATATCCTCTTTGCGAACGAAGTGAATCAATCCAGATCGGATCTCCCATCGAAAATGGCGCTGGATTGATTCACTTCGTTCGCAAAGACGGCAAAGTCTTTTTTTATAAACAAAGTATGCGATTGTCCCTGTATTTAATGTGAATCAATTCGGTTTCGCGCCGTTGATAAAGTAGGCAACCCGTTGATTTTATGTTGTCTGAAAAACGTGATGAACCCGCTGCACGGGTTTTTTTCAACAAAGCGCTTGGATCGAGCATGCGGACTAGCTGAAATGTCTTGCCAGACTTCCATAATAAAATCATATAAAATCATCATCACAAGGTGGCTCATCCGCTGAAAACACCGATTCATCATGTGATAAGATACCTTCTTGTAAGTCTTTTTCCAGCGCTCTGAAATTCCATAAATTCTGATCCATTAATTGACTAGGCTTAATACTTTGTAAGGCATGTAATATATTACTTGGAATTTTTGGATTTTCTTCGGCTAATTGGTCAATTAGGCGGCCAATGCGTTTACGTGCGAGATTTTCTTGTGATCCGCACAGCGTGCAAGGAATAATAGGAAAATTCATCTCGTTAGCATAGGTGATAATGTCACGCTCCTGTACATAACACATGGGACGAATGACAATGTGCTTTTTATTATCACTTAGTAATTTTGGCGGCATTGAACGAACATCGCCATTGTAAAGAATAGACATCATCAATGTACGAATGAGGTCATCTCGATGGTGGCCTAAAGCGATTTTGTTGAAACCATGTTCCTCTGCATAACGATAAATAATCCCGCGACGAAGCCTTGAGCACAAGGAACAATAGGTTTTACCTTCAGGTATTTTTTCTTTGACAATGCTGTAGGTATCGCGAGTTAGAATTTCGTGCTCAATGTTTCTTTCTGCAAGCCAGTTGCGCAATGCAATGTCATTCCAGCCTGGTTGTGCCTGGTCTAGGGTAAACGCAAATAGGTCAAATTTATTGTTTGAACGACGACGCAAGGTGTGCAATAGGGTGAGCATGGTAAAGGAATCTTTACCCCCTGATAAGCATACCATTACGCGATCTCCGCGCTGAATCATATTGAAATCTGCAATACCTTTACCGGTATAATGCAGTAGTTTTTTTTCGGTAATAGAAGGGGATACACTTGTCATTATTACAACCTTAGGATTGAAGCAGGATTACTTGATTTTAATGCGGTTTTGCGAGCATTTTGGGCTTAGTTAACTGAGTCACTCTTTGCTGTGGTGGTAGGCCGTTGATCCGTGTAGTGGCCAGCCAAGAATTGATCTCTTCTAAATCATTTACATTCAATGATCCAGCCAAATATTTTAGATGAAGTATCGCATTAATCAAACCATATTGATCTGAAGCAAGCTGCTCTTGCGCTTCAAATAATCGTTGTTGAGCTGTGACTACGTCAACCATCGTACGCGTGCCGACTTGAAATTGAGCGTCAGTACTTTCTAATGAATTTTCTCGTGAAATAATAGCTTGCCGATCGGCCTTAACTTTACTAATGCCATCAACAATTGTATTAAACGCAATCGTACTGTTGACAACGACGTTACGGTAAGCTTGCTCCATCTGCTCACTAGAGGTTTGAAAATTATATTGTGCTTGCTTGGTATTTGCTTGGATCAACCCTCCCTGAAATACAGGGAAATTCATGGATACCGCGACGTTCGAGAGCATTTGGTCGGTGGGTACGAAAAAATTACTGCTGGCACTGAAATTTCTCGTTTGAGAGCTACTACCTTGCAGCGATAAAGTGGGCCAACTTCCGGCCGATTGCGCTTTAATATTTTCTCTAGCAGCTTGCATATTATATTTAGCAGCAAACAAATTATAATTTTGCTTTAGCCCCGCAGCGACCCACTCATTAACATTATTTGGTTCTGGTTTGATAAGCGGAATCGTGCTGTCGCGTAATGGTGCTAGATGGTCATAAACGTGATTCGTCAGCTTACGTAAATTTTCACTTTGGTTGATCTGATTATTTTGGGCTGATATCACTTCAGCGACTGATTGGTCATAGGCAGCTTTAGCTTCGTAGACTGAAGTAATGGCATCAAGTCCAACATTGAAACGTTGCTGTGCTTGCTCTAGCTGTCGCTTATTGGCACGTTTTTTTGCTTCGGCAAAATTGAGTGTGTCTTTAGATAGTAGGACGTCTAAATAGGCTTTAGCTGTTCGTAGCATCAAATCTTGAGCGGAGTTATTGAAGGTAGCGAGTGAGGCCTTTACCGATGCTTTAGCTTGTTGTACTTTGGCCCAGGATTGGTAGTTGAAAATCGCTTGTGAGGCGTTAACCCTCCAAAGGGTAGAGTTATAGGGTACTGTTGAATTAAGGCCTTCAACACCAGAACCCGCGACGTTGACATTTAAAAGATTGCGAGCGACGGCCCCACCCAAAGTCACTTGGGGTAGTAGGGCTGATCGTGCTTGTGGGATAGACTCCGTGTTGGACATAAAGGTGCTATAGGCGGCCTTGAAGGTTGGATCATTCTCCAGTGATTGGCGATAAACCTCGATGAGATCAGCGGCTTGAGTAAGCGATGGGAAATTAACCGATATCATCAAGCAGATTAAACAGAGTAGACCCCAAAGCTTTTTTTTCATCTAACTGGTCCTAAAAAACAAATTCGTTCGGTTTTAATTTATTAATTAATGGCGGTATATTGGTTTCGAAGATAATATCTATCTGCCAATTGCCCTTGTGATCGAGTGTATGTAATTGACCCTGCATAACAGGCTCTTTACCAATAATTACAAACATTTTTCCACCGGGTAACAGCTGCAACCGGTACGTGTCATTCAGTGACTCAATAGCGCCGGTAAATACGATGACATCGTAAGGAGCCTTATCAAGCCATCCCTCTAAAGCATCACCGGTAATTAATTCGACATTAGTACATTGATGTTTAGCTAATTTTTTTTCTGCATTGATTGTAAAATCACTATGATAATCAACGCTAATAACTTTCTTAGCTAAACGACTCAGTAAGGCCGTTAAAAAACCAGTTCCTGTGCCAACCTCTAGAACAGTTTCATTTCCAGAGAGGTTCAGGGCTTGCAGTATTTTTGCCTCTTCCAAAGGAGTCAGCATACGTTGCTGATGAGCCAGTTCAATTTGCATGTCCGAATAAGCAAAAGGCTTGAATTGATCCGGCA
>CAMBDN010000244.1 GCA_945865355.1 Legionella genomosp. 1 | reverse complement strand
TTCAGTCTAAAAGCCATGTCTAGTTTACTCCTTAAACATAGCGACAATTGTCGCTATGTTTAAGGCAAAAAGCAAGCCTAAATACCACCTAATTTATTGTTAATTAATGTTTTTTTACGACCTAGCTACAATTTTTTCGGGAAATTAGGGTGCACGTGGTCATCCTCCCCATCGAATTCAACTAAGGTCGCATCAAAATCTTTGCAGATAGCATCAAAAATAGGGTGAAAAGCTTCTAGAATGTCTTTTGTAAAGACGTTTCGACGGTATTTTGTTACAAAGACCAGATGGACATGCATATTAAAAACACAATTTCTTCCTCGTCTAATATCATTGTTTTCAGTCATAGGCCAGATTATAATGAACGCATGAAACGACTTCAAGCTTTTAAATTCGAATTGATGCCAACGGGCGAGCAGCAACGCAAAATGCTTCGTTTTTCCGGTTGCAGTCGTTTTGTCTATAACAAAGCATTAGTACTTCAGAAAGAGAATTTTGAGGCTGGCAATAAATTCATGACGTATGTTTCCATGGCCTCTCATTTACCCTTATGGAAACGAGATCTTAAGTTTTCTTGGTTAAAAGAGGCCCCTTCCCAAGCACTTCAGCATGCCTTAAAGGATTTGGAAAAAGCTTTCCGGAATTTTTTTGCAAAACGCGCGGATTTCCCTTCGTTTAAACGCCGTGGTAGTGGGAGTGGTTTTAGGTATCCTGATCCAAAACAGTTTAAACTGGAGCAAAAAAACAGTCGTATTTTTCTGCCGAAGCTTGGTTGGCTGCGTTACCATAACAGTCGGTGCGTTCTTGGTGACTTACGAAACGTAACGGTAAGTCAATCAGGCGGCAAGTGGTTTGTATCGATTCAGACGCAACGTGAGGTGATAGCAACATCTTCTGGTGCAACGAGTGCCATAGGTATTGATGTTGGGATTGCTCGCTTTGCAACCATGAGTGATGCTCAAAGCATTGCGCCATTAAATAGCTTTAAAAAGCATCAACAGCGTTTGGCACGTTACCAACGGCGCATGAGTCGTAAAGTTAAATTCAGTTGTAACTGGAAGAAGGCTAAAGCCAAGGTACAAAAGGTTCACACAGACATCGCTAATGCCAGAAAAGATTTCCTGCATAAAACTACTACAGTGATCATCAAAAACCACGCGCTCGTCTGTATTGAAGATCTGCAGGTACGGAACATGTCCAGGTCCTCCAAAGGCAATAGTGAGCAGCATGGCAAAAAGGTCCGGCAAAAAGCAGGTTTGAACCGCGCTATTCTTGACCAAGGGTGGGGTGAGTTCAGACGCCAGCTGGAGTACAAAATGCTCTGGAATAATGGGATTTTGTTAGCAGTACCACCCCATAATACGAGTCGCACTTGTCCATGCTGTCATCATATCTCGAAAGAGAATCGGCTTACCCAAACTGAGTTTTTGTGTGTCAGTTGTGGCTATGAGAATAATGCCGATGTTGTCGGTGCTATCAATATTTTAGAGCGAGGACATCGCTTGTTAGCCTGTGGAGAGTTGGTGCAGTCAGGCCTCTCTGCGAAGCAGGAACCCATCGAAGTGACTCAAGTACAGGCTGCTTGAGCACCGTAGGAATCCTCGCTCTTTAGGGCGGGGAGGATGTCAACTACGATTCACTAGAGACAGGCCCAAATAGGACTTTAATTATCCCATTTATTGAGATTAAAATCATAAGTAATGACATGGATATTCGTTGGGTACAACGCTTTGCTAATTATAAGAGGGCATTGTCACAACTTGAAAAATTTATTGCCAAAGGTCAATTAAATGAGCTGGAAGAGCAGGGTTTGATTCATGCTTTTGAGTATACGCATGAATTAGCCTGGAATGTCCTGCGCGACTATCTTCGTGAACAAGGAAATTTTAGTATTAATGGCTCGCGTGATGCGACGCGAGAGGCCTTTAAACTAGATTTAATTCAGGATGGTGATTCCTGGATGGATATGATTAAAGATCGTAATCGAACGAGTCATACTTATAATAAAGTAACGGCCGATATGATTGCAAAAAATATTACGGAACGTTTTTTTGCATTATACATATCGCTTCGTGAAACCATGGAAAAATTAGTACATGAGCGCTAGGCTGCATAATAACTCGCTGCGTTTTGGTCTTAAAGAGGCGACTATTATTGCTATTAACAGCGTCTTTGCAAATTACTCGGCGCTTCAAAAAGTTGTCATTTACGGTTCGCGTGCTAAGGGGAATTACCGGAATGGTTCTGACATTGATTTAACGTTGATGGGTGATTCTTTAACTTATACTCAATTGAATCGGATCGAAACACAGCTTGATGAGTTATTATTACCATATTCTATTGATCTTTCATTGTTTAATCATATAGATAATCCTGATTTAATTGATCACATAAAACGTGTGGGTAAAATTTTTTACGAGCATTGATCGGTTTGTGTAAAAAGAGGAGTCGTATCCCATATGGAGCGATAATGGATACAACATTAACCGAGCGATTAATATTATTGGGCTATGAATACTATTATTGGGCTATGAATACTATTTTTACATGAACTATTTTTAAAATTAGTGGATTACTATTGTAAAATCCGATCACCCAATTAAAATGTAGTAAATAAAATTCACTAGAAGGTATGTTGTTATGACGGATGATATTAGCGCTAAAAACACCAAAAACGAAATTCTTGAAGCTTACCAGGAAGCACTGGACCAGCTTAAAGCAGCAAAAAAAGCGAGTAAACAAGAGCTCAAAGTCATTGAAGAGAAGAAAGAGACCGTATTACAGGCTGCCAATCATACCACTGATGAGATTGTTAAAAACATTGCAACATTAAAATTGTCTTTGGCCCGCTCACTTGAGGATATTGAAGAGCAGTTATTGGCGAGTCATAAACAGTTAACGACATTGCAACAGGCAATTGAGATTCAAAGTAAAGAATTGACAGACCTACATGAAATAAAAATGAATGCTGATAGTTTAGCAGCTTTATTACATGCTCAAAAAGAGAAGACCGTAGCGTTTGATAGGGATATGAAGGAGCGTAGTGTGGCATTTGATCAAGAAATGACACATAAACGGACGGCATGGCAGAAAGAACAAAATGAATTTGATTTATCCCGAAAAGAGGTTGAGCAACAAACCAAGAAATCGCGTCAACGCGAAGAAGATGAATATATTTATCAGCGCGATTTGGCACGTCAAAAAGAGCGTGACCAATACAGTTTAGAAAAAGAACTATTACAAAAAGAATTGACTGCAAAGCGCGTCAATTTGGAGCAAGAGTTCGCAACGAGGGAAGCCAATATTATTTCTCAAGAGCAAGAGTTCCAGGTTTTGAAACAAAAAGCAGAAAAATACCCTGAGGAGTTGCAAAAGGCGATACAAGATACAACAACAGCAGTGACCGAGCGATTAACTTTTAAATTTGATTATGAAACCAAACTGGCTCAAAAAGAAGTGGAAGGGGAGAGCAAGCTATTTAATCAAATGATAGGTGACCTTTCGGTAAGGCTGTGTGACAGGGTTAGCATGATTTTGTAGAGTACAACCTTCTTAAATAAAGGAGGTTGACTGCATGAACAATCTAAATTTGTCATCAGTAGGAGAAGCATTTTCACAGTGGCGTACTGAGCGCTATAGTC
>CAMBDN010000243.1 GCA_945865355.1 Legionella genomosp. 1 | reverse complement strand
GGTACCAGTCCGGGTGCTTCTTCATGTAGATCGATGTGGGTGAGTTGGCCAAAGCCAAATTGCATAAACATGTCTTCCATCGCAGTGATGCCCATTTTGTTACCCAATTGATAAAAGTAGGTATCGCAGGAAACAGTGATAGCGCGTTTAAGATTGATGACGCCGTGTCCTCCTCGTCTCCAATCACGGAACGAATGGCTAATTCCCGGTAATTTATACCAACCTGGATCATAAATTTTTGTTTCAGTGGTAACAACACCTCGTTCCAAGCCCGCAATGGCCATAAATGGCTTTACCGTTGATGCCGGTGGATAGAGACCACGTACGGCACGGTTATACAATGGCCTATCCGCTGCATTAGCTAATTTTTGATAATCCCTATTACTGATTCCATTGACGAATGCATTTGGATCAAAACTAGGAGCGCTTACCATTGTTAAAATTTCACCGTTGTTAGTGCTAATAGCAACGACCGCTCCACGCTTATCCTGCATGGCTTGATAGGCGGCCTGTTGTAAACGAGCATCAATGGTAAGGTAGAGCTTTGCACCGGAAATAGGTGCTTGTTTGCTTAAGATGCGTAATGTTCTGCCGCTCACATCTGTTTCGACTTGTTGATAACCGACCTGTCCATGCAAGGTGTCTTCATAAAATTTTTCTATTCCTGTTTTGCCAACAAAATTTGTTGCACGATAGTTGGAGTTATCATACTGCTTCAATTCTTGTTCATTAATACGGCCGACATATCCCAGGAGGTGGGCGGCAACTGCACCCAGCGGGTAATAGCGTATGAGCCGAGCTTTAATACTAACACCAGGAAAGAGATGTTGATTGCTTGCAAAAATTGCAACTTCTTCTTGGGTTAATTTCAATTTAAAAGGAATCGGCTCATAAGCATGATTTTGGCGGCGGTCGTGCTCAAAATTATCAATGTCCTCTGTTGTCACTGAGGGAATCAATGCCTGTAATTGTTGTAATGTGTCTTTTAAGTTTTTTACGCGTTCTGGAATGATCTCTAAAACATATACAGGGGTATTGTCAGCCAGAATGACGCCATTTCTATCAAGAATAACGCCTCTTGGTGGGGCAATGGGTAGGATACTCATTTGGTTTTTTAGGGATAATGTCGCATACCGCTTGAATTGGGAGAATTGTAAATATGCCAGCCGTAAAACCAGGGTCAGTGATAGAATAATTAACAATGCGACCAATAAACTTAGTCGAAAGTGGTGTAGTTGGGATTCAAAGCGGTAATTTTTTACAGGTTTATTTAAACGCATCTTATGGAACGAGTAGTTTTGACTGGGCGCATTGTAACATTATTTATATTACTTATGATAAGGATGATGATTGATAATAGACCAGGCACGATAGAGGGCCTCCAAAAGGGTAACCCTCACTAATGTATGCGGCAATGTTAGTTTCGACAACGACCAACGCTCATCACTGCGGGTGATTAACTCTGAAGATAAGCCCTCAGGCCCACCAATCAAGAAACACAAATGACTTGATATTTGTTGTAATCGGGTAATTTTTTCAGCGAGTTGTTCGCTGGTAAATGATTCGCCAGTGACATCGAGTGCAATCAGTCGAACGTTATTAGGGATGGCGGCGCTGATCATCGCCATCTCTTTTTCCATGATACGGGTTAAATCGGATGATTTACCCCGGCGCATCAGTGGAATTTCGACAATTGTTAACGAAACAGTATCTTGCAGACGCTTGGCATATTCTTTCACTGCCTGGTCAACCCATGTCGGCATTTTATTGCCGATGGTCACGATGGTGATTTTCAAGATGATCCTTAGGATCTTTATTGGGATTGAGTTTGCCACAATCCTTCTAAATTATAGAAGGCTCTACTCTCAGGTTGCATGACGTGCACAACAACGTCTCCAAAGTCGACCAAAGCCCAATCACCGCTTTCAAGGCCATTATTGCCAATTGCAGGAAAGCCCGCAGTTTTTAATTGCTCCATAATATGTTCTGCAATAGATTTGACATGGCGTGAGGAGCGACCACTACATATAACCATAAAATCAGTGACGGATGTTTGCTGGCAAACATCGATCACGGTAACGTCGATGGCTTGTATGTCTTCAAGCGATTTCAATAGGGTGTTTAGCAAGGGGTATTTTTCGTACATATTAGGGGTATCAACTCATTATAAGGCGAAGAATGATAACAGTTATTGCTGCGACACACAAAATTTATGGTTTATATGTTACGGCAGTTTGTTCTCTTATTTTATAGCATGGGTTTGTCTTGGGGTTATAACGGTCTTCTTGCAGTAGGCAACGCTCTAATACTTGCTTCTTCCCCATTTGCCGCCGTTCTACTGCCGTTAAAAAGGGTGGCACGGGCAGCAGTGCTTGGCCTCGGTGGGTATGTAGTCAGTCGTGTTGTGGCTACAGCTCGGGCATCTAACCCTTCTGTGGTAGCTGAGGGCGAGTATGTTAGATCCGGACGCGTACGATAGCTGGTGCCAGCTTGCAGAACAACAGTCATCAGCATTTCTCTAATTAGAGTGCTTTTTTCAATGAGATCAAGTCGATCGTAAAATGCTTTAAACGCTACAAGATTGAGGGCATCTGTTTCGGGTACGGTGGGATTAATTAGCGGATCATCGGTATCCACTAATAAACTAAGGATACGATTAACATACTGCAGCCCCCCTATCTGGCTATAGCTAAATGCAGTTTCACCGTTAATCGCTGCGATATCAAAGAATAATGAGTGAACAACGTGGGTCATCCGCTGTGCTGAAAACTGTCTATCGAACCACAGCATAAATTCTGGAACAGTATGACTAACCGACAACCCTTTTCTGCACGCATTAATAAAGTCTATGTACGCATGAACAACGTCTGGTTTGCTACTAGCGCTTAATTCAGCGCGCATGCACAAATGGGGTACCAACGTGATTAGAAAATTTTGCACGTCTAAATGGGTGGGTGTTTCACCACCAAAATATGGGGTAAAGCGAGTACTGGCAAAAAATCGTTCGAGCAATAACGTTGGACGATGAGAATAGCGTTTGATGACCGAGAGGCTATTTGTGCTTGCGTCAGCGGACTGCATGATAGCAATAGCAGGTATCGCTGCGGGATTTTTATCAATGACGCCGGTGAGCAACATGATGAGTCTCATCAAATTAATCAACTCCATGTTAGAAGGCGAGCCGACTGGAATCCTAACCTCAATGGCAGCCCGTTCCATCATTAGGAATAATTGTGATAAATCAGATGTTTGTTGTCGGCTAAACACAAACGTTGTCCCTAAAACAATAATTTGGTTCGCCATGTACTCAATGATTTTCTTTAAATCAGGTGCATCGGCAAGAGCGGGTGCTGTAGTTAACCATTCGATGAGTTGCGCGGCAGTTGCTAGCTCAACGCTTTTAAAACCGCCTTTGTTGCCTTGCACATAATCGTGGAACTCGATCATAAATCCTGCAACTGTCCTTAAAAAACGATCCCTAGGGCTACCCGTCGCAATTAAATGCAATTTATCACAAATGACATGCAGCGCTCTCACTCTCAGGGCAAACGCATGAGTGCTCAAAAAATGCCATTTAGTACTTTTTGCGCATAATCAGGTTGCAAGGTTGCTTTGTATCGCTTGGCCTTTATCCCTTTTTTACATGTTTTTTCGTTACGTAATGCATTAATGGCAACATGTCTAAACA
>CAMBDN010000242.1 GCA_945865355.1 Legionella genomosp. 1 | reverse complement strand
TGGCCATTCGCTAGGGGGAGCTCACCATATGGACCCTTGTCGGGTTTAGGAAAATATACCGAGCTAACTCAAGAAGATAATTTTCTTTTTCAACGAGGCCCCTTTGAATCGACCTTGAAAAACATGCTCCACGCGATGGTGTATACGATCAAATCGCATTCTTCCAAAAGCAAAAGGCAAGGCCAGACCCCATATACTCTGAAAGGCAAGACCTGACCCCATATACTCCCATATACTCCTCATTATTTTTATGTTCCGACCTATGTTTAATCAACCCACTCTTTTTGTGATACAATATAATACATGTCGTATTTACGTTGATTTTTATGCCAAAAATAATCGCAAAAAAGATGGGGCACGAGCAAGCGAAACAAATACCTGATTCGATGTGGGAAGATAATCAGTTATTTTGTGAATCATTAGATGAAGTATTGATTACTCTTATGAAATTAAAAACACCTGCAGATGCAATTTTCTATTTAAATCAATACGCTTCAGCGTTCAATGATAAATGGAAAAAGAAGCAGGCTTGGTTATCCTTAGCATTAACGCAACCCGATAATTTTGACTTACTTCAAGAATCTGCTGCGATACTTAATTTAGATCAAAAAACAGTTTTCTCATTATTTGCCATACTAGGGAATGTTGATTTTTTGAACAAATTTATCATGCAACATGAAAAAGATGTTGTGTTAGCGATGATTAAGAGTGATGAGTTTTATCCATATCGAAAAGCTGCTGAGCATGGAAAATCTGCTATTTTAAAATACCTTGATAAAACGGCAATAACACTTACATTTGAAATGAACGCCGCCTACAATTATGCAGCTTATAAAAATGCGGCTAGAAATGGTTTTGTTGAAACGCTCGAAGACATAGAGAAAATGGTGCCTGCTTTGGTCAACGAAATGATTCGGGCTCAAGATTATTATGCCTACCGATTCGCGGCATTGCATGGACATTTAGGGGTATTAAAGCATTTAGAATTCAAGGCGCCTGAATTGGTCAATGAAATGGAGGCGGCAGATAATTTTTTTGCATATCGAAAATCGCTTGAATATGACCATCCTGAAGTCAGTAATTGGCTGCTCGCAAAAAGTAGTCGTTGCTTTGCTTTTGCTGAAATACAAACGAAGGAATTTGGTGAGCGCAATGTTAATCCATTTATTACACAGCAGCTTGCTGTTCTTCATCGTGAAGCAATGCATGGTGTTACTGAAATCAGTGATGCCGAACAAGCAAAAATTTGTTTCTACATAGTAAGACATCTAATTCGACCCAATGATCGTGCTCTGGATGAAGAGATCCGTTTTTTACTAAATATTCCTTCAGTTAAAGCACTTGCATCTTGTGAGGTTACAGCGGGTCAACCCAATGAGTTGCTCCGTCTTGCTCGTACAACCGGTAATCATGAAGCAGCTGCTATTCTTTTGGATATTCCCGAAGTCAGGACATTGACGAAACCAAAAGATGAATCGAAAGTCGTTAGCAAGCAAGATATAGTGACAGCTGGATTTTTTAGTCACAAGCCAGTTAAAGCAACTACCGTCACCAAAGCCGGTGCAACGGCTCCTGATGACCCAGGTCTTTGTTAGTTTTTTTGCTCAGAGAGGAGTAAAACGAATACGACTTCATATGATCAATGATCAAGTCGTTAAACTAAATAAAACGATAATGTTCTACAATTAAATTAATGCATTAATGATAACCCTCAGTCTGGGGTAGATGAGAAGCGATAATGATCGCTAGGGGTAGAGATGACTAAATACGCTGAGCAAGTTGCGGGTCTATTTTCATATCTAGACGAACGTCAGGCGGAATCGTATGCAAAAATGATGAGCTTTGATCAAATTAAAATAATGCGCGCGGAAATTTTGCCGCAAATAAAAGACTTGCATCGTAGAAGACGTCTTAAGGAATTCCTAACCCAACGGGAACAGCAAATTTTTTCTAACACCGGAAGTGAGGCCATCACTGATAGTGTGCTACAAAAAAATTTAACGGTTAGCGATCAGCTTAAAAGAATATTTGACGATGTTACCTTGGATTTCGCTGCCGGTTTAAACGACGAAAAGGTAAGGGACGCACTTTTACAAAAGGCTTCAAATAGTGAGTTAGTTGTACTCAAACGTAAATTAAGTGAGATGGCTTCCAGTGATGAGCTAGAAGCATTCCAACATCGTATTATTGAAGTCATAAAAGAACGTAAAGATAAATCAGATCATGACCCTGCGGTAAGGAAAAAGGGTCATCTTCAATGGGAAGCGCTGCAATGGCAAAAGCTAATTAAGAATCATCAACAAATTAAAGCCGAACTGTATACGCCTCCACCTAGAACGTATGTAAATGTTGAAAAGAGCGAACCCGGGGTGTGGGCAACGACAAAGGCTTGGTTGTATCAGGCTGTTGTAGCCGTTGGTGTATTTATCGTTAAGAGCCTTGTAATGTTCTTAGGGTTCATACCTGCGAAAATCTACGCTAATTTTTTTGCAGAGACGCCAACACCGCCAACAGTAAGAGAATTAAAACCTGTTCCTGAACAAATCTCAGAAGATGAGGAAGACACTCTAGAATTATGGCGCGATGCGGGTGCTCGAACTGTTGCAGAGGCCACTGGCTTAAGTGAAGTGGGTGGTCCAAAAAAACGTGATAAAGATAGTATTCAAAACTCGCTAAGCTCTCGTTTTGGGATGGTTCTAGCCTCCCAGATGGTGGCTGCAACAGAAAATTCACATCACAGCGATGTGCTCACTGTGATTGAATCTTTAATACGACCGGATGATGATAATAAAACGGTTCGATCAATCGACAGGGCCATTAGAGAAGTCGTTAACCCCATTGCTGATAATCCTTTAAATAGCGAGCATGTTTGCGCTAAGGGTGGGGATCCTGATCTTGTAACGTCCATGGAGTTTGAACTCTTTACACGGCTATCAAAGCATCCGGAACCATTCGATAAGTATGGTTTGACACTTTCAATGACCGAGAAAAGTCAGATAGATCGTTACTATCACTCAATGGATAAAAGTACGAATTTGAGCCATATATTGAAGCACGTGGGTACAGACTGGGGTGGGTACAGAAAAACGGATCCTAAAAGAGGGGAGCCCAAAGACGGTTATATAAAGATTGAAACCGATTTTGAGCTCAAGCAAAGGAACTATGAAGATAAGCTATCTCTAGCGAGTCGAGCACTGCAAGATGCCATTAAGAAACTACCGGATGGTAAATCACTATACCTTGAGATCGGCTTAGAAGGTCATGCAATGCAGTTGGTCATCAAAAAGGAAAATGGCCAAATTAAACTGTCGACCTATGATTCTTCAGGTGCACTAGAGAATACGATACTGGCCAAAGGGGGTGTTAGCGTTATTAAGGCTGGTGCGAAAGGCTTTTTGGATACGCTGGTTAAGAAAGGTTTATGGCAAGCTCTTGGTGACCTTGGAAGCGCTATTTCGGGGCTATGGCAATTATGGAACATGGGCACGAAATCCATGCGTAGGAATGCATTAACGTTCTCTGTTCCTCAAGAAAATCTATATTCAGCAGAGGGATTGGATTATTTAAGCTCACTAGTACGCTCTAACTCCATGGCTGGCTGGGCGCAATCACATATTGATTTAAACATCAGACATACCACCCGGGAGGAGCGAGCTCGGATGGGGTATTTTGAAAGGCTGTCCGCTTTAA
>CAMBDN010000241.1 GCA_945865355.1 Legionella genomosp. 1 | reverse complement strand
GCCAAGGTGGGGAGGCCCATGTGGATGTTGTTATTGATGGTTAATTTTCAAATGAACTAGTTTCATGGGCTCTTCTCCGTGAGGAGCCCATAACAGCAATTGGACAAAAAGGAATATTTTATTGTGAGGGAAAACATGAAGTTTTTAATTCCAACTGAGCCGGATGATACGCATGCGATTTTTGCAAGGATTGCTCTGGAAAACATGGGGCATGATGTTCGATTTTTATTTTTGGCGGATCATCCTACAAAATTGAAGAACTCCGTTTTAATTGATAATGATACTTATCAGTGGAGAAGTACGGATCGGTATGATTCGATCGTAGATAATGAGTATGATGTGGTTTGGTGGCGTCGTGCGCGAAAACCTTATCTGCCGAAGGCAATGACGCATCCAGATGATTACAATTTTGTGGTACGAGAAAATAGATTGTTTTACGAATCACTCACCAACAATATCGCCCCCAAGGCATGGTGGGTGAATAGCAAGGAAGCGGCTACGCGTGCGAATTCAAAATTACTCCAACTTAAATTGGCTGCTGAATGCGGGATGATCATACCAACCACGCTTTGTTCGAATAATCCTCAAGATATACGATATTTTCTTTTAAAACATGAGGGCGACGGCGTTGTCTATAAACCGCTTTGTTCAAATTTTTGGTTTGAAGAACAGCGCACGAGAGTGTCTTATACTTCAAAGTTATCATTCTTAGAACTTCCTACAAATAAATTGTTGCAGCTAACACCAGGAATATTTCAAAAGGAAATTAAGAAAAAATATGAGCTGCGAGTCACTTGTTTTGGTGATTTTTTAGTTGCCGCAAAATTAAACTCTCAAGCGCATGTGAAAGGTCGCGTCGATTGGCGGGCGATACCTGTGGGAGAGCTAAGTATAGAGCCCTATACATTGCCCAGCAGTGTTGAAAACAATATACGAAAATTCATGAAAAAAATGGGCTTGGTATTCGGGGCGATAGATATGATTGTTAGCGAAGATCATGACTACATTTTTCTTGAGGTCAATGAGCAAGGTCAATTTCTATGGATAGAGGACTATAACGCAGAATTTAAAATGCTGGATATATTTATTAGCTTTCTTCTCAGTAAATCCAAGCCATTTAAATGGGAACAAAAAAACATAAATCACACGATGGATAAATATAAAAATCAGATGGTTAGCATGGTAGCCCAAAATATGAGGCGTCATGTGAGTTTAAATAATGCAAAAAATTATAGCGCCTAAGGTGGATGATGATGAAAGAAATAATACTGTTGATCATTGGATTGTCTATTTCCATCAGTAGTAATGCTGCTGATGTCTATGGTCTTGATGACCAAGGGGCTAACAGAATAATAAAAAAATACGGGAAGGATTTGGCTGAAATTGAGACTGTATTACAAAAAGAAATTGCGAACCATCAAATAAGTAAAAAAAAGGGTCAATCGGATGATCAAATAGCAAAAAAAAGGTTATTGCTTATTGAGAAAATAAAGAATGAAAATGGTTTTTTATTTGTTGATTTTGAGACCATTTTCTATCCAGGCGATGATGTTTTTTTTACAACGATCGAAGTAATCGATAAAGAACAACCCGAACGAATGCGCTTCGTAAACTCCGCAATAAAAAATGAACATATAGAAAAGAAGATCGTGGATAAGCCAGATTTGATTGATGCAATGGTTCAGTATACAAACACGGGAATCAATTTGATGGTCAATCATCAAATTGATTTTTCTACATTGGCTTGCCCAGTATATCACTGCACAGCTGGTTTTATGCATCCGACCCTAAAGCCGTATTTAAAGACATTCAATGTTGGTGCTATCAAAAATAGAGCATTCATCATTGAAACGCTAAATTATGATCAAGATCCTGAGCGACGAGCTGCTGCTGCATTTTTAGTTGCTCATTTTCACGATCCTCATGAGATTGTATCGTTACTATCGCCACATGTTGCGGATAAGGATGAGGGTGTTCGAAACAATGTGATGCGAGTCATTGGAGAAACCATTGCGAAAGCTAAGATCAATAATGTGAATATGGAACCCTTTTTGGATGCATTGGATTCACCATACACCTCAGACAGAAACAAGGCGCTTTTAGTTCTCCTCAATGGGGCGAATTCTAAAGCGTCTAGAGACATCATTCTTCAAAAAGGTAGCAATAGGCTTATTGCATTGATGCGATTAAAACAACCCAACAATCACCAGACAGCTTATCTTATCTTAAAGAAAATAAGCGGTAAGGATTTTGGCTCGGGGAACTTGTCAGCTTGGAACACGTGGATCTATTCAGCTAGGCGCGAATTGGTTTAGTGGCGGGTATTAAAGGCATTTATAAGAAAATCCCCCATAGTCCCCCTTTTGCATAGGGGGCGATTTACGCACCTGAAAGTGAGATTTAAATGAATGAAAAGCAGCTGTTCAGGCAAGAGGTTTTTGATAAGAAAAGAAATCAAAATTATGGAACGGTTTTTATCAATACTCCTGTGAAATACATGGTCCTAATTATTGGGTTTTCGTTGGTAGTTTTCTTTGTTTTTCTATTTCTATTATTGGGTGAGTTTTCAGAAAAATTTATCGTTAATGGTTACCTTGAGTCGACGAAAGGTGTGGCTCGTGTTTATCCCAAAAAGAATGGGGTTATCGTGAGACAGTTTATCAATTTAGGCGATGAAATAAAAAAAGGTGACCAATTATTCTTGATTGATACATCTTACGAAGGAATAGAAAAAAAAGGTCATCAGGATGTACTTTCACAATTAGAGAAAAAGAAGCGTTCGATTCAAAATGAAATCGCTTTTAAACATCAACATTTACACGAATTAAAGGGTTTGTTGGAAAAGAAATACATTGCGCTGACAACGTTCCATGAAAAACATGATGAGATAGTCGCTCTTGAGCAACAGAAAAATGCTGTTGATCTTGATATTTTGAATTATAAAAATGAACAATCGTATGTTATCCGTTCACCCATTGATGGCACCATTTCTAGTTTAATTTACCAAGAAGGGCAATACACTAACCTTTCAAAACCATTGCTAAAGATATTACCCAGCCATGCGGATCTGATGGCCTCACTCTTTGTTCCGGTCAAACATTCAGGATTTTTGCATCATAAAAATAAAGTCATTATTCGTTATGATGCTTACCCTAATGCGCGTTTTGGGTCTTCAATTGCTGAGATCAACGAAATTAACCGAAGTATTATGACAGATGAGGAAGAAGACAAGCCAATCCGTATTGGTGAGCCTTATTATAAAGTTACGGCAACGTTAGACAAGCAGGTCGTCTCCGTATACGGAGTGACCAAAAATATCCAGCAAGGAATGACTATCTCGGCCGTTATTGTTGGTTCGAAAAGAAAAATTTGGCAGTGGATTTTGGATCCTCTCTACAGTTTTTATGGTGGTGTATTTCTATGAGTTTAAATTCAGCGGTACTTTGCTTTAGCCGAACTCCAAAATTACCCATTATTCTACAAGATGAACGGGTTGAATGTGGGCATGCTTGTGTAGCGATGATTAGCAATTATTGGGGACATCAGCTCGACTTATATGATCTTAGAAATATCAATAAGACCTCGAATAGAGGCACAACATTGTTAGACATCAATCAATTATTGGAGCGACTAGGATTTGGTACACGCCCATTGCGAGTGCCGTTGGATGAACTGCATTTGATAAAATGTCCGGCAATTTTGCACTGGAACATGAATCATTTTGTGG
>CAMBDN010000240.1 GCA_945865355.1 Legionella genomosp. 1 | reverse complement strand
ATCTACGCTCATTCAACGACAAACTGTAAACAGTTAATTGCTCGTGCTATTGGGGACAAGTATGATTCTTGCTGAGGCAACGATTAGTTAAAAGTATGATTTTTACATGAGGCAATACGAGTGGGTAATTATAATTGTCGCTCATCACATTATATAGAAGCAATTACGTCTCTGGCATAGGGAGCATTATTCAATATAATAGATTAAAATCATTACCTTCATCATTGAAAAAATGGGACGCATTAGCACGGAGTAAAGAATAGCACCCATAAAACCCCGGGTTACACGTTGCAGTCCTCAATCTACAGTTTTTTTAAAAGTCCACCACGCTTACAATAAGCGCCAAGAACCATGGCCCAAAGTCAGTATTAGCACAAAACCCTTCTATTTTACCGTTAAACCAGTAACAACTGTTGATTTCATATCATTTTTTTTAATTTTAAACTAAAAATGCGTTAAATTACCGCTATGGAAGTAATTTATAATATATTTATTCTAAATCTGTAGGTTTCCGTTTGATTTTACATAATATTACTGCTATAACAGCAATATATGCCTTAATAAATAAATTTATGACATCAAACGAACTTGCAAAAATGATCAAATATTATCGAAAACAAAGTGGTCTTTCGCAAAAAGATTTTGCGAAAATTGCCGGGATTGGTAAAACGGCGTTATTTGATATTGAAAAAGGAAAAGAAACAGTGCAATTAAACACCCTATTAAAAGTGTTAGATGTACTGAATATTCAAATGAAATTTGATACCCCATTTCCTGAAAACAATAAGAGCAACGAATGAGAAAAGCAAACGTGCTGGTAAATGGTATTGATGCAGGAGTCATTGAGGAGTTAGAAAATGGCACTTATCAATTCACTTACTATGAGCACTACAATAATGCCCCTGTTTCATTAACGATGCCATTAATAAAAAGAGTGTATCTGTTTGATCAATTCCCTTCTTTTTTTGAAGGATTGTTACCTGAAGGGATAATGCTTGAAGGACTTTTACGTAAATATAAGCTGGATAAAAATGATTTGTTTGCTCAGTTAATGCAAGTGGGATATGACCTTGTTGGCGCAGTAACTATTGAGTCCATCGAATGAAACGTTGCCCAATAACTTATGAACAAATCATGGATGATGCATCTTACTCAAAAAATGGATTAAAATTATTATCGCCACAATTGCAAAAGTTAGACCCTTTAACACTGAGCGCAGAAGAACAACGACAAGAAGCGGTCAGTCGCGCCGGTAAAATGTCTATTCAAGGGATTCAAACCAAACTCAGTGCGCAGTTAAAAGTTAAGGACGGGTATTTTAAAATCGTCGACCAGCAAGGGCAATATATTTTAAAAACACAAAGCGCTCACTATCCTGAATTACCAGAAAATGAAGCGGTAACAATGAGCTTAGCCGCAATGATTGGAATGGACGTTCCAGTGCATGGTTTATTGTACGCTAAAGACAATAGCATGACTTATTTTATCAAGCGCTTTGATCGAATTGGCCATCATAAAAAACTTGCTTTAGAAGATTTTTCGCAGCTTTCAGGCAAACGTCGCGACACAAAATATAAAAGCTCAATGGAGCAAGTGGTTGATATCATTCATCAATATTGCACCTTCCCTAAAATAGAATTGATTAAATTGTTCAAATTAACTTTGTTTAATTATTTGATCGGCAACGAAGACATGCATTTGAAGAACTTCTCTATTATTACCCAAAATAATAAGAATTTATTATCACCCGCTTACGATTTACTGAACACAACCATCGCAATGCTTGATCCCAAAGAAGAATTGGCATTACCTTTAAACGGCAAAAAGAACAATCTAACAAAAAAAGACTTTTTAACCTATTTTGCCAGTGAACGACTGAAGATTAATCAAGTCATTATAGATGATGTTATCAATGATATTTTACTAAAAATCCCTTCATGGTATGTGCTCATTGATAACAGTTTTCTTTCAAAAAACATGAAAGAAAACTACAAAAATTTGGTATACGAGCGAAAAAAAAAGTTATTCAATTAACACGCCCTATTTTTTCCAGTTACATAGAAATAATGCTGCCCAGATACAACGACGTGTCATACGAGGATAATGCTACCGTCGGCAATCCTGAGTGGCACTTGCTGAGAAAACAGCCCTACTCCCATATTACGCTGTAAGAATAAGTGAACCAGCGTAATTCAGCGGTGCTGCCTTTCGCTATTGACGTTACTCCTGCTGGGGTTCCTGTATAAATAACATCGCCTGATTTTAAAGGAAAAAACTGGCTAATATAAACCAGTAAATCTTCTGGACGCATCATCATGTCGCACCCTTTAGCACATTGCCGCAGGGCACCATCAATGATCAGTTGAAACTCCGTTTCCATATAGTGATTAAATTGATGGTATGGAACCCATGGCCCTAGAACTGCAGCATCTTTAAATACCTTTGCTGTAGTCCAGGGATGGCCTTGTTTTTTTAGCTCAGATTGGCGTGCTCTTAACGTCATATCAAGGCCAAGCGTAACATCTGAAATAGCGTTCCTAGCCTCATTACTTGTCATTTTATACCCATCATGAGCGACGCGTAGAACAATTTCGCACTCGGGTTGCACCGCATTATCCTCAGCAGGAAAGTCAAGTTGGATCAGCTTACCCCAGGCTGAGGCTTGTTTAAGAACGCTGGCTGGCTTTAGAAATAATACGGGTTTTTCTGGTACTGCCTCCCCAAGCTCCTTAGCATGGTCAAGATAATTTTTTCCTACACAAATTATTTTATCAATAGACATATCATTTCCATCAAATTCCAACTCTTAGATTTCTGTTTTCTGGTTTATTTTACCATGCCGCTGGGGTGAATCGAACAGCTAAACCCGTTATACATTGCGCTACCGCGAAGATGTTAACAAATTAATTTGGCAGCTGATGTAACGAGTTATAAATTTATAGAAACTGCCAAGTCAAATCTTCTCTCTAAGGGTAACACCGAACAACAAATCTGCCATGATTGATGGGATAGATGGTTTAGAAATGACGAGCATATAGCTGACTAATTTTAGATCATGACAACCATTTATATAAACAATAGAACACAAGAAATTAGGTCACCCACACAACACATGACCGATCGATCATTCAATGCTCCTAACATATTTGATGAATGGGGTTACCTTGCTCAAAAGCCGTAATATTACTGACAGTTGTTTTAACAATGCTTTCTATTGCTTCCTGAGTCAGGAATGCTTGATGTGGTGTAATAATTACATTAGGCAGTGAGCGCAACTTTAAAAATAATTCATCATGAATTATTTTACCCGAGTGATCTTTGAAAAATAAGCCCCGTTCTTTTTCATAGACGTCCAAGCCGGCATACCCAAGATTGCCTGATTCAAGCGCTTTAATTAATGCTTGAGTATCACATAGCGCCTGTGTGTGGCGAATTACGAATTCCAAATTTAATATTGCTTATCAGAGGGATTATCGACAAGCTACTAAAATCTTGCGATACTGCTGCTCTCTCGCGGTTTTCATTGTGGGAGGTTGTAAAGTCCAATCCAAAATAAGGAGATCTTGATGAAGGCAACGTCGTTTGCTGTTGTTTGTTTATTATTTACGTATCCTCTCTATATCACAGGGTAAATGCAATAACAGCGATTTTAAGCAGGGCAACTTTCTAAGCTGAATTTCTCAGCAATCAAATTCGCCAGAGATGACATTTCGAATTTTTTGGTTACACGATCGTAAACGTAATT
>CAMBDN010000239.1 GCA_945865355.1 Legionella genomosp. 1 | reverse complement strand
AACCGCTTTAGACCACTTTTTTTATACTCCCTGAATAACTCCCGCCAATAATTGTCCTTCTCAGTCATAAAATACTCCAAATAGTTAAGGAGTCGTAATATTGAAGGATTTTATAATCTCATGGCAGGTGTATTTCACCGATCGCTTACCCTAAACTCAGCTGATCGTTGAGTTAGTAAATTTTGCATCTATAGTCTCAACCAAACGCTGATGAATATTATCAAAACCTCTATTACTCATCACAAGTACCGCGTCACCCGCTTGGACTTTCTCGCTCACGGCCTCAGCAATAGCTGCGGCATTCGGTAAAGCTTGGTAAGGACATCGCCAAGATTTTGCGAACGCCGCTAAAGAAAAATCACTTGGATTTAATACAAAGACATTATCAGCAACAGCCAATGCCCCTGCCATTTCATCAACATGCACGCCTTTACGCATGGTGTAGGAGCCAAACTCCAACACAACCAGAATACGTTGATGTCTTTGACTACTTTTTAGTGCATGAAGTGTCTTACCAATCGCTGTGGGATGATGAGCAAAGTCATCATATACCGTAACCCCATGTCGATTAGATTTTACTTCTAGCCGACGTTTAACTGGCGTAAATTTTTCTAATGCTGCTGCCGCCACAGCAGGCTTGACCCCGGCATTTGCACTAGCAGCTATTGCTGCTAAGCCATTTTCAACATTAAAACGCCCAATCAACGACCAATTCACCTCAGCCACTAAATGCCCCTTCTGCCAAACCCTAAAGGATTGGCCGGCTTCATCCAGTAATTCAGCTCGCCACACCGCATCTCCGTTGAAGGCGAGATCCTCCACACGACTGTATTGCCCCCGCAGCAATACCTCATTGAGTGCATTATCGTCGCGGGGTTTAATCACTACCCCATTGCTGGGAATTGTTCTTAAAAAATAATGAAATTGTTGCTGAATCGCTGGAAGATCTGCGTAAATATCAGCATGATCGAATTCTAAATTATTGAGTATGGCAACCTGCGGTAGATAATGTATAAATTTAGGCCTTTTATCGAAAAAAGCACTGTCATATTCATCAGCCTCGATAACAAACCATTCACCTTTACCTAATCGTGCACTCGTTTTAAAGTCGCTTGAAACGCCGCCAATTAAAAACCCAGGCTCTAATCCCGCTTGATCAAGGATAAATGCAAGCATTGAGGTCGTTGTTGTTTTTCCATGCGTTCCTGCGACCGCCAGGACGCGATAGCGTGGCAAAATATGGGTGGCTAACCATTGTGGGCCAGAGATAAAAGCTTTGCGAGCATCAAGTACCGCCTCCATGACCGGCATACCCCGCTTGATAGCGTTACCCACGACCACGCAATCCGCTTTTAATGCTTGTGTCGTATCCTCATACCCTTCAGTCCAAGCGATCCCATTAGCGGCCAGTAAATCACTCACGGGTGGATAACAATGTGCATCACTCCCAGTCACTTGAAAACCGGCTTCTCGTGCTAATAAAGCCAAGGCACTCATAAACGTGCCACTCAGTCCTAAAATATGTAAGTGCATAGCCCCACCCTTAACGCCATAAAGAAACGACCAATATGTTGCTGGCTAACAAACCAATACTTGCTAATACAGCAGGAAAATAGTCTATCCCCAACGCATGCTTGTAAATATGAACCGTTACCATAAATTGCCAGACGGTCAAAATCAATGTCAAAATTAAATACACAACCCCTACAAGCAGCGCCAAAGGCTCATCAATATTCGTCCCGACCAACCAAGGCGTCACCAACAACAAAGGAAATGCAAATAAGTGCACAATGGTATGACCCGCTAAAACACAAGTCAATGTTTGCACAATACGGCTTTGCATACGAAACGCTAGCAATAAGGCAACAGTAAATACGACATAAGATGCAATCAACGTCGTACCCGCTAACAGTGAAATATTTAAGGAAAATAGCTGATCCACATCTGCAATGACCCACTGCAAAACGATCAAAAAGAAAAAAACCAGCGCAATTATTCCTAACAATAATAATGAATAAGGGGTATTAGCTGGCGTCTCTTTAAAAATACTTACTTGCCAATATCGTTTGATTAATGCTGCCCACATATCAAATATCCTACTGTATTGTAACTATTTCTTATTAATTTGGTGTTTATATATACTCACCTGTTGCACGACTGGATTCAACCACGGACCTGAAACCTTGTATGTATAGCCCGTAACGCGCTGCATACCTTGATTAATAATTTTACTAGCGACCCAAGCCGCCATGCCAGCAATAGGACCGCCTGCAATGGTCGCAACAATGGGTAAGCTCGCAGTAATATGTGGCGAAACATGAAGCTCAATATCATATAATTGCTTCACCACATCGAGATCACCTTTCATACTTGCATAAGCAACCGGACCATCAATATAAGTATTGGTAGAGTTCATCACTCCATTCTTAATAGCAAAATTACCTTTAAATTCATCAAAACTATACCCGGTATTTGATAGATCACTAAAATCCAATTTAAGACGACGAGGTATCGTTTGTAAACTCAATATACTCAATAACTTACCAAGACCTAGTTTTTCTTCCGTTTCACGACTTAAATTGGTAATGAGCCCATCTTGAAACGTCATATACATATCACCACTCGTTTTTTCTAATGAGAATTCAGTGATTGTCCCTGGCCAATTACCTTTAAACCGCACACTGCCTTTGTGTGCTTCAACAACTGGGGTAACTTGCCAACGCTTTAAGCTTTTCCCTAAATTATTAATTTGCAAATCTGCTTGTAAAGTGGTCTTATTCTTACCTTCTGTCACAGACCAATCGCCATTTAAGGTTAACAGATATTCAGATGATTTAATTTTACAGTCATCCAAATGCCAATTGGTCTTTGTGCTGGAGCTTTTAAGCACGACGCCACCAACATCGACCTTCCCTAACCTCAAAGCATCAATCATTACATTTAAATTTGGAATATCCGCTGGTTTAAGATCTGAAGTTTTAAGCGTGTTGGCTTGCCCCATTAAAGAAGGCTTAGCGAGATATAATCGGTTAAAACGCCCTGATAAAGTGTTATCTGCATAATGATAGTGTAAGTCGGCAGCAATATCTTGTTGTTCAAGTTGAAACGACCAGGCATCCTTGCTGAGTTTATTTGCTTTTAATGCTACTTTTGGGTAATTTTTTTCCCAAATAGCAACGTCTTCAAATTTCAAATCAATAAATTGCATCGTACTCAGTAATGAAGTCGAAGTAAGATGGTCCGGCAATTGACTCCAAGCATGACGCCACTGCTCAACATCGACCTTGGGCAGCGACCCAACCACCTGTAAGCCAGGTTGTTTTTGCACAGGGACGGCCCCCTTCCCAACAAAAATCTCCCCCCTATCTAAAACAAAATGACCATCCTTGCCAGTAAACATTAAATCGCTGCTTATCCGGTTATCATAGTTAATCCGTAATCTTGCTGATTTTTCTGCATTAAAATCCACATTGACGGTTAATGGTGTACTGTCATCGGTTACCTTCCCTAAAGGCGCCGGCAAATCAATGTTAACGCCGACTAATGACGTACTAAACTGCATGTTATCCAGATCATTTGGGTTATCTGTTAAAAGCAATTTACTCGAAATATTTAGATGCCCTTGCATAAAAGAAAGAACCGGCAAATCAAATTTCTCACGCAGTAAATCGATTGTTGTGTCCCCTTCAATCACAATAGACGTCAAGGGCTCTGGCTCGAGTTCAGACTCGATATGCATAGCCACAGGC
>CAMBDN010000238.1 GCA_945865355.1 Legionella genomosp. 1 | reverse complement strand
GGCCGAGGCTCAAAACTTACTCGATGATTTAGCTAAATTAGATCTAAAAAGTTATTTAAAATCATATATTTATACACATAAAATTCAAGTAAAAACTTTAGATAAATTATCAAACTCAAGAGCAAAAAATGTCCTGCGTTATTGGCTTGAAATCAATGATCAATTGATGCCATCTAGAGATCTTTTAGATGAACTTTTAAGACAAGTTTTAACGGCCAAAAAAGATGCGGATTTAAAAATTCAGCTCTCAAAAGATTTTGAAATTCGCCGTTATAAAGATGAGATTTATGTCGTCAAAAAAAATCAACAAACACATAAAAATTATGAAATTATTTGGAAGGGTGAATCCAAAATTTTATTGCCGAATGGCAGTCAATTAAATTTTAAAAATGTCAAAGGTAGGGGTATTAATTTAAAATTTTTGAGAGATCAAAAATTAAAGATTAGAAATCGCCAAGGTGGTGAATTTTTTAAACCTGACTCCAAAAGACCTACTAAAAAAATTAAACAGCTTCTACAGGAATCCAATTTGCCTCCGTGGGAAAGGGAATTTTTTCCTATCATTTTCGTAGGCGACGAGTTAGCTGCTGTCCCGAATTTTGGGACTGACCAAAAATATCAAGCGGACCCTGAACTTATAGGTTTAGAGGTTAATTTAACGCAAAGCAAATAATTTGTTGTTTTTGGGCAACAAAGCCATGAGCAAATGGCTACTTTTGCAACATGTTAAATTATTGATTTATATAATATTTTTTGTGTTTATTTGGGGGGGCTTTCTTCGGGAATTTTTCCTAGGCATTTAGAAGGTTTAAAGGGTTGAAATATATCTTAAGTTTCTTTAATGTCACACCATCTTCAATATGTATGGATTAACCTCATGAAACTCAAATTAACCGCAATGGTTGCTTTAGCTCTTGCTTCCTCAGCATCAATTGGTGCCGCTGAAAAAATGACGACCGGCACGATCAACGTGATAAGCACTACACCGCTTCCTTCGATTGGTTTGCCACTTAATATTATCCCAGCCAATATCCAAATTTTTGATAGCAAAGATTTGCGCAATCAACCAGGTGTAACTTTTGCTGATCAATTAATGAATAATGCGCAAGGTGTAACATTCAATGAAATACAAGGTAATCCTTGGCAGCCTGATGTGAGTTTCAGAGGTTTTTCAGCTTCTCCTTTAGCAGGCACACCTCAAGGTATGTCCGTATTTGTCGATGGCGTTCGTGTTAATGAACCTTTTGGCGATACTGTGCATTGGGATTTAGTCCCAAACTTTGCGATTCAAGGTATGCAAGTCGTTCCTGGATCCAATCCTGTCTATGGACTTAATACTTTAGGTGGTGCTATAGCACTTCAAACTAAGGATGGTAGAAATAATCAAGGTGCTGCATTAGAAGCCGAAGCAGGTTCTTGGGGTAGAAAAAGAGGATTGGCTCAATTTGGCGGTGTATCTAAAGATGGTTCAGTGGATTACTTCTTAGGCGCTCAGCACACCACAGAGGATGGCTGGAGAAAGCATTCGCCGAGTCATATCAATCAAACCTTCGGTAAGGTGGGTTGGCAAAACGAAAAAACAAAAATTAACTTAAGTTATATGGGTGCTTACAACAATATGATTGGTAATGGATTAACGCCAGTTGATATGTTGGGCGGTAACCGAGACGAGATCCACACAAGCCCTGACATCACTAAGAATTACCTCAACCATTTTGCGCTTAACGCAGCTCATTGGCTTAATAATGATGTGATGTTAAGCGCTAATGCTTATCACAGAACTTCAAATCGAAACACACTCAATGGTGATGCAAATGATGATTTTAATAGTGCTCTAATTACTGGTGCTGGGGTATGTGACACATCTCTAGATGGTGGAGGCCATGAAAATGAAAACTGTGCGCCAGGTATTATGAATCGCTCACGTCTTAAAGGTAGAAGTATAGGTTTTAATATGCAAGCGGCATTTAATCAGCCTGTTTGGGGAAAAAAGAACCAATTCATTGCTGGGGTTGGTTATGATCTTCAACGCACAAAATTCAACCAAACTGAGCAACCAAGTGAAGCAGAAAACGGTGACGATATTACAACAAATGCTGTTATTGGATCATGGTTTGACTCTGCAAGAAAACCTATTAACCTCGAGGATGAAATTGAAGGTACAGTCAACCTAGGTGGTCGTTCACGAACAGCAAGTCTTTTTGCGACAGATACGTTGTCTTTAAACCAATATTGGCATGTGACTGCGAGCGCAAGATATAACCATACGAAAGTGAAAAACCGAGATCATCTTAATCCATCAGGTTCGCAAGAAAGCCTCTCAGGGGATCACAACTTTAATCGAGTAAATCCATCATTAGGCCTTACATTTACACCAACAGAGACATTAAGCCTCTTCGGATCGTATAGCGAATCAAATCGCGCTCCAACTTCTATTGAGCTAGGGTGTGCGAACCCACTTGTCCCTTGTAAGTTACCAAACGCTATGGCATCAGACCCACCGCTTGATCAAGTGGTCGCTAAAACTTACGATGCAGGGGTAAGAGGTAAATTGTCTGATAACTTAAAATGGAATGCATCGGTGTATCGAACAATGAACCATGATGACATTCATTTCATTAACTCAAGCTCGAATTCTGGCGCTTTAGGATATTTTGATAATGTAGGTAGAACCAAGCGTCAAGGCTTAGATTTAGGTTTATCAGGTACTGTTGATAAATTTTTCTTTAGGGCCGGTTATAGTTTCATTTCGGCTAAATATGACTCTGATTTAGAGCTCATAAACGAGGTGAACTCTGAAGCGGTTGCTGTTGCTAATGGTGATATTATAAATGTTCGCAAGGGCAACTATCTTGCAGGCATTCCTAAGCACCAATTTAAATTACGTGCGCAGTATGAGATAACACCTCAGTGGTTGATGGGATCTAACGTGGTTTATTATGCAAGTCAATATGTACAAGGCAATGAAAATAATGCCCATGATAGCAATACAACAGCAAATGACTGTAATGATGCTGCGGAAGGCACTGCTAAATGTATAGGTAAACTTAGCGGATATGCAGTTGTTAATTTAGACACGCAATATAATGTAGGCCAAGGCTGGAGAGTGTTTGCTAAAGCCGTCAATATCTTTGATAAAGACTACTACACAGGCGGTCGCTTGGCTGAAACCTATTTTACTCCAGCAGGAACTTGGGGTCCCGATGACAGGGGTGTAACGGCTGTTGTGCCAGGAGCACCTCGCGCAGCTTGGATAGGTGTTCGTTATGAATTTGGTGGCGTACCAGAAGCTAAGTAATAATATTAGTTACTTAAAAAAAGGGAGCTTAAAGCTCCCTTTTTTTATTGCTTTAGTATTTTTATTTTTGCGTGAGTTTTATATAAGAATAGAAGGTACCGATAATGGGTATCCCAAAATTCGTTAGTATAAATTTTTTGAGGGACTGATGGTGTCTTAAAGATAAATCATGAAGTTTCGTTAAGAGAAGCATCCAAGACAAGACCAACATAAAGAGCACTAAAAGAAATAAGTAGATGTAACCATCCGTCACCACGTGAATAATATAAAAAACAAATGTTGCGGCAATGGATGCATTCCATAATAGAAATAGATTCGTTGCCTGATCTATTTCATCCTCGATCTCAACCACCACTTCTTTTCTTACAGATGCCTTTTTTGGTTTGATTTCTAGACTTGATCCGCAGTGATCGCAGAACTTAGCAAAGTCTTTATTGATGACGTGCCCGCATTCGTAACAAATCATGATGGTGAACTTGATT
>CAMBDN010000237.1 GCA_945865355.1 Legionella genomosp. 1 | reverse complement strand
CGAACAGCTGGCTTAACATATTTCCACAGCATTTTTGAATCGAAATCCTCCTCTCGAAGAAACCGAGTTACTTTATCGTGTGAAAATTCACCATCAACCATATCTGACAAACCAGTTGCAGTTGCATATTTGTTTTGACAAATCAGATGGTCAGTATAAATATCAAGCATGTCCATGCTATCCCTCCCTAAAACCAGGAGGCGAATTTTAATGGATTTTAGCTATGAGGCAAGGATCAGTGCGTAAGGTGAGTAGGAATTGAGTTGCACCGGATGCTTAAAAAAGGACAGATGGAACATATGGGAGAGATCCCTGCTTGGAAGCAGTTTTATGAACTTGCAGCTTAACTTCATCCAAAAATAGGACAGCTTTAACTTTCTGTAAAATTTTCGACAGAGCCAATCGCTTTATTAAGTGCGGAGTAACGTTATCAAGTCAAAGATAATAGGATTAAAATGATGAGCGCCTTACCAAACTGTCCACTATGTAATTCAGAATACACGTATGAGGATGGCGCTACCTTTATCTGCCCTGAATGTTCGCATGAATGGGCGAAGGTTATGAAGGAACAAGTGCTCGATGATGAGAAAATCATTAAAGACGCCAATGGTAATATTCTTCAAGACGGGACACTGTGACTGTTATAAAAGAATTAAAAATTAAAGGCTCCTCTTCCGTTGTAAAGGTTGGAACTAAAGTTAAAAATATCAGGTTGGTTGATGGCGATCATGACATTGATTGCAAAATTGATGGCATTGGTGCGATGAAATTAAAGTCCCAGTTTGTGAAAAAATCTCAGTAAATTCCGAAAAAATAGTGTTGTTAGTTTCTTAACCACCACACCTTTTACTATATTTTGTTATACTGTGCACCTTTAGACAGATCAGTCATGTGGTTTATGTCAACACAAGAAACACAATCCATTGCAAGCTTAAGTTTAACGCCATATGGCGTTTTGCATATTGCCTATCAACCCGATGGGGTAAATTCGCATGCTGATGTTTATCAATCATCAATCATTCAAGCGTTTTTGCAATCACAAGCGCAGGGCTTGTTGCAATTATTGAGCGCAAAAACGCATGAGAATTGGTCTTTAACATTGAAATACTGGCGCAATTTTACTGCTTTATATGTAGAACAACTTTGTCATCATACGCGAGTTACTCATCAACCGATTGACATTATTCCACCACCTGATGAAACGATACTTCAAGAATGGCTATTAAAAATACCACCGATGCCAGGCGGAGAATATGCAACTGTAGAGATATTGGCATCGATTTGGGTGTCATTTGATAGGTGGTGTCGTGAACAAATTAACGCTGAGCCAGAAGGTAGAGCTGGGTTTATACAAAATCACTTGCCGGAGTGGCAAATCGTTGGGCGAGTATGTTTTCATTTGGCTGAAAATAAACAAGATGCAGACTATCCCTTTGCCTTTATTGCAACTTATGCAGCACATCTTACAGATTCACGCGATGTGCAACACAAGCCGCTTCGCAATGCTTTGCAAGAATATGCAGGCGATATTAATAAATTGGCATTGTATAATTTATTAAAACCCATTCATGACGCGGCAATGCATTGTGAATGGGTTCGTGAAGTATTGGATAGCCATGATATTTATCATCCCATGGCTTGGACACCTGCTGAAGCCTATCAAATGCTTCAATCTATCCCTCAACTAGAAGCCGTTGGCATCGTAGTAAAATGTCCCAACTGGTGGAAGAAGCGTTTAAAGCCACGGGTACAAGTCAACATTGGTGGTAAAAAGAATGCGTTTTTATCGGCAGAGTCGTTACTGAATTTTAATGTGACCGTTGCAATTGATGGAGAGCCACTGAGCCGCGAGGAGTTGGATGCTATTTATCAATCTGAAACAGGGCTAATGATGTTACGTGGTCAATATGTTGAGATTGATCAGGAAAAATTGCAACAAGCTTTAGACCATTGGAAAACCGTACAAAAAAAGGCTGGTGATGGACTATCGTTTATTGAGGGAATGCGGTTATTAGCTGGTGTTGATCGTGACTTAGCCAATACTGATTTTTCAGAATCGCTGCATGAATGGTCAACAATTGAAGCAAGTCATGAATTACGTACCGTGCTTACGAAGATTCGTCATCCCGAAACCATTCAAACCAAACAACTTGGTTCCGAATTAAAAGCAGTATTGAGACCATATCAAGCCATTGGGGTCAATTGGCTAGATTTGCTAACAGAGTTAGGTTTGGGCGCATGCCTTGCAGATGACATGGGTCTTGGAAAAACGATTCAAGTGATTGCATTGCTATTAATTCAAAAGAAAAAGACACTTAATAGACCGAGCCTCCTTATCCTACCAGCTTCCTTATTAGGCAATTGGAAGTCTGAAATTCAACGCTTTGCACCTTCATTGAAGGCTCTTTTTTTTCATCCTTCCGAACTAAATCGTAGCGATTTTGAAGGAATTGCTGCAAATTTTGAGTCTAGCTCCTGGGATTTGGTGGTCACAACTTATGGGATGTTAAACCGTCAACCTTGGTTAACAGCGATGGGCTGGCATTTAGTTATTTTGGATGAAGCACAGGCCATCAAAAATCCCACGTCAGAGCAAACCAAGCTCACAAAAACATTAAAAGGGCATGCTAAAATCGCTTTAACGGGAACGCCTATTGAGAATCGTTTAGGAGACTTATGGTCGTTATACGATTTTATTTGCCCAGGATTACTCGGGACGAGTACTCGCTTTAAACAATTTATCAAGTCAATTGAAAATAATGAGAAAGTCTCTTATGCGCCTTTGCGACAATTGGTGCAACCTTACCTTTTACGACGCTTAAAAACGGACAAATCGATTATTGATGATTTACCGGATAAAACAGAAATGAAGGCATGGTGTGCTTTAACGAAAGAACAACTGAAACTATATACACAGGCTGTGCATGATATGACACGCGCATTAGAGTCATCAGAAAGTGATATCCAACGAAAAGGATTGGTGCTCGCCTATTTGACGCGCTTCAAGCAAATCTGTAATCATCCGGGGCAATTGTTAGGCGACAAAGATTATCATGAAAATAGAAGCGGGAAATTCGCTCGATTGGCTTATCTCTATGATGAAATCGCGACCAGACAAGAAAAAGTATTGATTTTCACACAGTATCGAGAGATGACCCTACCGATTGCTGCTTTTCTAGAGCAGCGTTTTGGAACGGCTGGCCTGATACTACATGGTGGAACGCCGATTGCAAAACGAAAACAGTTGGTGGAGCAATTTCAAGATGAACAAGGCCCACCGTTTTTTGTATTGTCGTTGAAAGCAGGGGGCACAGGGCTTAATTTAACGGCCGCGAGTCACGTGATTCATTTTGACCGCTGGTGGAATCCGGCCGTTGAAAATCAAGCGACCGATCGCGCCTTTCGCATAGGGCAAAAACGCAATGTATTGGTGCATAAAATGCTATGCAAAGGCACCATCGAAGAGAAAATTGACCAACTCATCGCAGAAAAAGTATCATTGGCATCCGATGTATTACAAGTGAGTGGAGAAGCATTGCTGACTGAAATGAATGATAAACAATTACTGGATTTGGTTCGCTTGGATATGAATCAAATCATGGATGAAAGGATACCAGCATGAGATGGGCACCTTATGTTCCTGTGGCTAAGCGACGTGAAAAAGCCGCAAAGAAAATACAACAATTAAAAAAGAAAGGCCAATTGATTCAACCCATTGAAATTCAAGGTCGCACCATTGCACGCACATTCTGGGGTAAAGCATGGTGTTCACACATGGAATTATTTTGTGAT
>CAMBDN010000236.1 GCA_945865355.1 Legionella genomosp. 1 | reverse complement strand
TCCGTTTCATGAGGCACACCCACCCGCAAGCTCGCAAGCTCCGTATAATGAAGCATAACCTGCGCAATGCTCGACAACGCCTCACGCGCCTCGCTCCGCTGACGGCGCGTCGATTTGCGTTGGATACGGACCTCCTTGAGGTATAAGCCAGGTAAATTATAAAAACGGCCCAATGCCTCGCCTGCCCAAACCAAAATTTTGGGGCGTGATTTGTGGACCTCTGGTTGCACAAAAAATCGAGGAACGCTCGGGCTGTGACCGCACCAGTTACCGTGGCGATCGCACCCAGCCCGTCGATTAACAAAATCGCTTACAGCTACTCTAGCTGGCAAACAATTTTCATTTAACAGACTTTTCTGCATGCGTAACTTATCCTTAGCGCATTTGACTAATTGTTTGCATCGCGCTAGGATATAATTGTTGAGATTGTAACTAGCACAATGCGTTTTATATTTTTTATGAGCCCATTTTCAGATGGGCTTTTTATTTTTCTTCTTGCTCATAATTACAAATTATCTTCAAAAAGCCTCCCCATAACCTATCCATCCACTTTAATTATCAATTTTCTTCAGTATGAAAAACTTCTAAATTAGAAATAATATAATACTGATGATCTGTTATATACGATATGAAAACAAAAAGTCAATACTCAATACGTCATATTAATACAATATGGCAACCAACTGAAATACACTCCGGAACGACACTATTCAACGATTTAAATTTTTACGGACAATTGATGGAATCCTTGATCATACAACGCCAATCACCCTGTTCCCCCCACAAAATTTCAAAAGACATCAATATATTATTACTTCCAATCATCAGTCACGGGATAGAAAATATTAATACTCAATACAGTATTGACCATTGGAGGAATTTAAGTTAGGGTTTTGTTATATTTAAATATTATAATTTATCAACGAGAACCTAATGACTATAAATAAACCTAAAATATTAGTTGTAGCAAACAATAAGGGTGGTGTTGGAAAAAGTTTAATTAGTCAATTAATATCAACCTATATTGCGTTTAAGAAAAATAAAAAAGTATTGGTTGTTGATTTTGATCCTCAAGGGAATATGTCTTATCGATTTTTAAAAGATACCCGCATGCGTGATATGTCCAGCTACAGACCCCCAATACATCCTGATTATGATCCATCTAACCCCGAAGATGATGATTGGAATGGAAAGTCATCCGCACTGGATATGTGGACTGAGAATGCAGTAATTCCTTACCCAACTGATTTGGAAAACCTAGATATTCTTCCCAGTGATGCTTCTTTAATTAAAGACATTGAAGCATTTGAGTACTCAAGCTCCCTTGAAGAGATTGTTAAGCGTCCCTATGATTTTTTTAATATGGACGAATTTATAGACTGTGGTTACGATCTTGTTTTAATAGATACGCCACCGGCTAAGGGACCATTAACCCAAGGTGCAATTCGTGCAGCAACTCATGTATTGATTCCATTAGAATTAAGCAATAAGTCTTTACAAGGCTTGGCTGGAATGGTTGATCTTGTTAACAGACAAAACGTTTATCGACCTGCAAATAATCAAGCGAGGATTGTTGGTTTGTTGAGAAATAAAGTTGATTATAACAAGCGAGGCCCCCAAAATCGTATTATTGAAACAATCAAAACAAATCCAATCCTAAACTCTTTATTAGTAGAGACCGTCGAAATACATGACTCACCTAGAGCAGTTGATATTGACGAAGATCAAGCCCCCATTACAGCCCCATATACCGAACTGAAGGAGGATGATCGATTTGGTATTGAAGCAGCAGCCTTGGGTGAGTTTATTTATACAGCAGTTGGACTAGGAGACTAAAACCATGACTGTTAAAAAGACAAAGTTAAGTTCAAAACCATTGAGCTCTTTGAGTGGCAATAATATCAAACCAAGTACGGTGGCAAGAGCAGCTATTACTGCTGAGATAAAACCAACTAGAGGCAAACAGCTAGTCGAACATAATCCCTTGGCTTTAATTCCTGACCCAAGTAACCCTCGGCCAGGAGATCAAATAGATGATAACTGGTTAATGAAATATTTATTTATTGGAGATGAACGCAGTCTGTGCCGCTCTGATAGCAATAACGAATATATAATTCCTGCATTTAATCAATTAAACGCAGGAATATCAGAGGGGCTTGAGGAGGACTATGAGTTCCTTAGAAGCCTTGCTTTTTCCATAAGAAATGAGGGCCTAATTGAACCTATCGAGATTTTCTTAGCTGACAGAAAAAATGATCCGGAGTATTTTGCCAATTCAAAACTAGATTATGGTTACGTCGTTCTGGAAGGACATCAACGTAGATTAGCCGGGATTATGGCTGGCGTAAGAACAGTAACCTGCATTGAAATTACTGACGAGACTATGCTAGCTAGATTGAAAGTAAAACATAGAAAGTTGAGACGCCAGTTATCTGAAAACAATTTAAGAAAGGGACTTTCCGTTGGCCAAAATTTCAAAATAGTTAGAGAGCTTTTGAGACTCGATGATTGTAAAAATATCAGCGTAAAGGAACTAAGTTCCATTATAGGATTAAATGAAGAGATATCTGGTGCATTAAAACGCTTATCTTTATCAGAAGATAGTTACCCAGTACAAATGTTAAATCTAATAGAAAACAGCACAGTATCATACAAATGGATACGTATTTGGATTAGCAAACCATTCAACCAAATTGAGAAGGAGGTTCAACGTTTACTTAATGACAATGCTACACCTCAACAAACTCCGCAATTAAAGATTAAAGCTCGCGGTAGAAGTGGCGGGGCTACAAAACGTTCAGCTACCTTTAAAGTTAGCAAAGAGAAAGATTCTCAACTACTGCAGGACTACTTGTTTAACATTATTCCCGAATTAAGAACTAATAATTTGGATGAGTCACCTTTCCACAGTTTAGAAAAAGTATTGAATAGACTCTTAGATTTAGCCAAATCAGCCTAATCCGACCCGGGTCGGATTGCTCGTAAATACATGAAAAATATATAGAATTTGGTTTATTTTGATTTTTTTGATTCATAGTAAAGGTGGAGTTAATGACTACAGACATAAAGCGTAGAGTAAAAAAAATAATGTTTAAAGCACCAGAAAAAAAGGAGAAATGGCTCGTATGTATTCGGTTTCCAACTGATATACGTTTAAAATTAAAGACTCAGGCAGAGAAAGATTATGATGGTAGGGGTAAGCAAAGCGCATTAGTAGAAGATTCTGTTAAATATTACCTATTTACTTGTGCCAATATAAAGTGGGCAGATTATCAAAAAGACTTAGATTATGCTGAGTTAATAGATGATATTCATGAAGGACTAAACCAGGGACCACTGGAAAATGCAACTCAAGTATTTTTTACAAATCAAACCAAAGTAAAAATATTGGAGCTGGAAAAAAAAATTAAACTGGCGAGTCCATTAATAAAAGATGTTAGAACCGGGTTAATTCGAAAAGCCGTATCAATAAGATTAAGTCTAGGTGATAAATCATTTTTTGATGCTGTTATGAAGATGGAGGGCGTTGTTGAATAAATCAAATTAAGGTAAGCATTACTCCAATCTGATTGTTTCTAATTTACTTTTACAGAGACCGGCATACCCAGAGGAGTTATTGTCAAATGTGGTGTACAGCATTAGGCGGCGTTCCTGTCTAGCTGTTCAACCACTTGTTCCCCATTTTCAAATTTAACGTTGTTTAGAACGAGCGTTAGCAGTGCAAACCCCTTGATTTTTCTCCAGCGTGTTTGTGCAGACTCCATCAGCTTATAAACCATAGCCAGTGTCGTATCTCGCGAGCCACAGTTGCGGCTTCTCTTCGTTCGTAAGC